>JBAXAT010000224.1:0-3979 GCA_037142335.1 Verrucomicrobiota bacterium
AAATTCGTCTCGTCCATCTTCAGCAAAATTCCATTACACTCCGGTAACCGGCACCAAATCGTCTGCCCGTCCATCCACAAATCCGCTTTCTCGCCGTAAGCACTGACTGTGATGAGTCGCGCTTTCAGCTGAATTCCGAGTTGTTTGAGCCAACTCAAAATCTCCACGCTGACAATTGCAAAATCGTCCGCCGTCTGGTTCATGAAAATCCGCGCCTTGGCCCGCGCGTATTCCTCCATTGAACCGTGCCGGTCGATGTGGTCCGGCGTCAGATTCAACCAAATCGCGATGTTTGGACGGAACTGCTCGATAGCTTCCAGTTGAAACGAACTCGTCTCCACCACCAACGCATCTAGTCCCGCGCTTTGCTCAGCGGCATTGGATAACGCGTTCCCGATATTGCCGGCAGCAATCGTGCGCTTACCGGCAGTCTCCAGCATCAGATTGACTAATTCGGTCGTCGTCGTTTTCCCATTCGTGCCGGTAATCGCCACAATCGGACACAAGCAATACCGGTACGCCAATTCCAATTCGCTCAAGACCGGCGTTTTCTGCCGGCGCAACTCCGTCACCAACGGTCGTTCCGGCGCGATCCCGGGACTCAGCACCGCAAAATCAAACCGGGCCGCAGCGTCAAAATGGTTACCCAACTCGACACACACGCCGAGTTGGCGCAGCCGGTTGGCGCGTTCCACCAATTCGTCGCTTTCCCCCTCGTCGCGGACGACGACATGCGCACCGTCCCGTTGCAACAACGATGCCGCTGCCATGCCGCTCCGGCCTAAGCCGAGCACCAGCACGTCTCGATTTTTCACATCAATCGTTTGCATGCATTACCTCAGTTTCAACGTCGCCAACCCTAACAGTGCGAAGATTACTGACAGCACCCAGAAGCGCGTCGTGATTTTCGTCTCGGCCAAACCGAGATGTTGGAAATGGTGATGAATCGGCGTCCGCAGAAACACCCGGTATTGTTTGCCGCGCAGTTTGCACCCGGCCACCTGAATCACGACCGATGCCGCTTCCATTACAAAAATCCCGCCGACGATGACCAACACGAGTTCTTGTTTAATCATCAACGCAATCGCGCCAATCAATCCGCCAATCGCCAGCGAGCCGGTATCGCCCATAAAAACTTCTGCCGGATGACAATTGAACCAGAGAAATCCGAGACTCGCGCCGACCAGCGCCGCGCACACCACCGTCAACTCCGCGCTCCCCGGCACAAACGGCATCGTGAGATAGCTGGCGATTTTCGCGTTGCCGGCAACAAACGTCATCACCGTGAACGTCAATGTCACAATCAGTGTGCAGCCGATGGCCAATCCGTCCATTCCGTCGGTCAAGTTCACAGCGTTCGACGAACCGGTCACCACAAGCGCAAACCACGCGAGCATCAGTAAACCCATATCCGTAATCAGCGGCTTCTTGAAAAATGGTAGATAAAATTCCCGCGCGATTTTGCCGACCACCGGATGTGAAATCAGATACGCCGCAAGCGCTACGCCGAAAAGTAATTGCGCGATGAATTTTGTCCGCGACCGGAGACCTTTCGAGTTGCGCGCACTGACTTTGGCCAAATCGTCAAGAAATCCGACAAACCCGAGAGATAACACCGTCGCCAAGCAGAGCAGCACCATCGGATTGTCCGGGCGCGCCCACAACAACGTCGCATCCACTACCGCCCACAAAATCAACACGCCGCCCATCGTCGGCGTTCCTGCCTTCTCGCCGGCTTTCGGCGCCAACGAACCCAATTCGTCTGCGCCACGAATCGGCTGACCAGCCTTCAGCTCCGTCAACTTCCGAATCATCCACGGTCCGCTGATGATGCAAATGAGCAACGCCGTGATGGCGGCAAAGACCGCGCGAAACGTCGTGTATTGAAACACGCGCAATGGCGCGACCCAATCCGTTAATTTGCTCAAATAAAACAGCATTCTCTTTGTCCTTCAGCTCAATTTACTTCAGTGCAAATGCCTCCAGCACTTTCTCCAAATGAATTCCCCGCGAACCTTTCAACAACACAAAATCACCATCACGCAACAGCCAGCGCAACGTCGCTGCCGCTTCCACCGCATCGGCCACCGCCACCACGCGTTGCGCTCCCAGACCGGCCGCCAACGCGCCATCCGCAATTCCTTGCGCATTCGGTCCAACTGTGACCAGCAACGACACACCCGTTTGCGCGACCAGCTCGCCAATCTCCCGGTGCGCCGGTGCTGCGTGCACACCGAGCTCCAGCATATCGCCTAGCACCGCGACCTTCCGTCCGCGGCCCGGCGTCTCGCGCAACATCGTCAACGCCGCCTTCATCGAAACGACATTAGCGTTGTAGCAATCGTTGACAAACCGGATGCCGGCCAACACTTGCTCCTGCATTCGCATCCCCGGAAACTCCATCGTTTCGAGGCCTTCCCGGATTTCGTCGAGGTCGAGTCCTTGCATGTAACCGACTGCTGCTGCTTGCAGCGCATTATAAATTTGATGCCGGCCGAGCGTCCGCAACCGAATCACCACATCGCCGCGCTTTTTCGCGATGTTCAACCGGAATTTGATGTCGCCGTTGATTTTGATTTCGCTGGCCCGGATATCGGCAAAGTTTTCGATCCCGACGGTCACCACCGCCGCCCGTGTCCGGGAACGCAATTCTTGGAACCACCGGTCATCGGCGTTCAAAACGGCGAAGCCATCTGCCGGTAGGTTTTCCAACAACGTGCCTTTTTCTTTCGCCACACCGGCTTCGTTGCCAAAAAATTCGACGTGACCCAACCCGATGTTCGTGATCACCGCGATCTGCGGCTGGCAAATCCCGACGAGCGTCGCGATTTCACCGGGATGATTCGTACCGAGCTCAAATACGCCAAAATCATCGGTTGCCGTCAACCGCAACAAATTTAACGGCATCCCGATTTGGTTGTTCTTGTTGCCGGTGGTCTTGGTGACATTGAACCGCTGCCCCAAAACAGCGGCAATCATTTCTTTTGTCGTGGTCTTACCGGACGAGCCGGTGATTCCGATGACGCGGGTTGTGGGGGGCATTTGCCGGCGGTAGTTCGTTGCGAGTGTGTGCAATGCGGTGAGGGTGTCTGGCACTTGTAACAGCGCCAAAGCACTAGGCGAGTGTATTGCACGGGTAGGATGGTGCGAGACTACCGCCGCGGATGCCCCCCGCTGCGCCGCGTCATCCAAAAATTCATGTCCATCAAAATTCGGGCCACGCAGTGCGATGAAACAATCGCCGCGCTCCAACGATCGCGAGTCAATGCCGACTTGCTGAACCGGCGTCTCAGGGTTGCCTTGAATAATCTGAGCGTTGCACAACTTGGCAATATCGCCGACATGCATGATGGGTTTCTGGTTACTAGAAGTGATGGTAATGGCAGCAGCGCTTCGTGACGCCGCCACCACACCTTGAGTTCTAAAAAAATCTTCTACGACTTGCCGGTCGCTGAACGGCACGACTGTGTCGGCAAATTCCTGATACGTCTCGTGGCCCTTACCGGCAATCAGCACGCTGTCACCGGGCTGCGCAAGGTCGAGCGCGTGCTCAATCGCCTCCAAGCGATCCGCAATCACCACATACCGGTCTTGCGCTCCGGCTGGGAAGCCCACTGCGACTTGCCGGAGAATTTCACGTGGATCTTCGGTGCGCGGATTGTCGCTAGTTAAAACTGAAAAATCGGCAAGCTCACACGCCGCTGCGCCCATCAGTGAGCGTTTACCGGTATCGCGATCGCCACCACAACCGAACACGCAAATCAGCCGGCCCTTCGTCAGTTCGCCGACAGTCGTCAGCACATTCCGGAGCGCATCCTCGGTGTGAGCATAATCCACGTACACGCCGAACAGCTGACCGGTCTTTATCTTTTCCAACCGACCTGGCACTGCCGTCATTTTTGCCAGCGCACTTTCGATGGTGTTGAGGTCAATGCCGAGCGCCACCGCCGCACCAATCGCCGCGAGCGCATTGTGCACG
>JBAXAT010000225.1:0-3979 GCA_037142335.1 Verrucomicrobiota bacterium
GGCGATTGCGAAGCCCCACTGGGGCAATCCGAAGGAAGATGGCTACAGCCACGATGGCGACATGGGCGCGGGCGCGAGTCTGTTCGCGTTGGCGTGGGCGTGGCATGCGCTGGCGAATGAACTCGGCGACGAACGCCGGGCGAAACTCAAGGCGAAGCTGGCATTGCAGGGCGACCGCTTTTTCCAGCTCGTGCTGTTGAACCGGGATTACTGGGGCGGGTCGGTCATGCAGGACCACGGCCGGAAATCATTGCCGTGGTTCGGAGCGGCGGCGCTAATGTTATTGGATGTCCTGCCGGCAGCGGAACTGTGGACGCAATTCGCCATCCCGCGCGTGCGCCGCGGCGTGACGGCAATGCCGCGCGACGGCGTCATCCCATTGAGTTCGTATTGCAGTCTCGCGAGCTACGTCGATCAGCAAACGTGGTTCCGGGATGCGTTGCTGGCCATGACCGAGCAGGACCTGTTCGATGAAGGTCCGTTCCAGTGCATCGTTAACTCCATCCAAGCGACGTTGCGACCGCACGATTTTCTGACGATCACGGATCTGGGGGCGATGCCGTTCATCGGCGGCAACGCGTTCCTGAATCGGGTCGCGACCAAATACGGGGATGCGCGAGCGGCGTATCTGCAAGAGGTGTTGGTGAAATCGCCGCCGGTCAACTTCTACCACCAGGTCCAGGAGGAAGGCTTCTACAACGGTGCGCTGTGGGGTTTTCTATCGTATGACCCCGGTGTGAAGCCGGTCCAGAAGCTGCCGAAGGCGAAGCCGTTGCCATTCTTCCAGGATAGCGGGCTGGCGCATCATTACAACCCAGTCAGCGACATCACGTTCTCGGTGCGCTGTGGGCCGTGGATCGGTTATCATGCGTACCGGCAAGCGCAAGGGCCGTGTGACCGGATGGGGGTGGCGCCGGGCGCCGGGCATTTCACTCTCGCGCGCGGCGCGATCGTCTTGCTGACGACACCGGACTACGGCTACAAAATGCACTCGACCTTGCGGACGTGCCTGCTCGTCGACGGCCAAGGGCAGGCCGGTGACATCGGCTATCCAATGTCAATTCCGTCCAAACTCGACCGCGGCGAAGAAATTCAGTTCGCCAAGTGGGATGCCGCGGCCAAGACCGGCTGGGTGCGCCTGAACCTCGCACCCGCCTACCGGGACGAGCTGCAAATGGCCTATTACACTCGCGACTTTTTCATCCATGCCGACCGGTTGGTCTGTCGTGATCAAGTGGTACTGAATCAGCCCCATCAACTTTCATGGTTGTTCCAAGGTAAGCGTGAAACCGGGATTGCACTGGTGGACGGTAACATTTGTCGGTTCGGTACCGACGCGCCCATCGACCTGACACCGCAGCCGGTCGGGTTTGAGCTGACAGCAAGCATCCACGAAACGCCGGTCGTCTGGACCTATGCCAGTTGGTCCGGCTTCAAGCCGTTCGACCACGTCCGGTACGACGCGGTTGCCCCATTGCGGTCGGCAACGGTCGAATTTGTTTTCAAATGGTGACTCCAATGATTTTTTTCGATGCCTTCACTGAAGTCGGTCCGCGGGCCCGCAAACATCCAGCTATGCCGTGGCAGCTTGCCCATGTGCTCGCCGACCTGGATTATTGCTCCATCTCAGGGGCGCTGGTGGCGTCAACACTCTCGGTGTCGTACGAGGCAATGTATTCCAATCTGGAGCTTTGTGATTGGCTCAAGCCTCACGACCATCTGTTCCCAATCTGGAATGTGATGCCGCATCAGTGCGGCGATTTCCCAGAGCCGAGAAAACTCGAAGTGCTCATGCGCCAGCACAACGTTCGCGCGATCGCGCTTCATCCGCGCGCCAACGGTTGGGACTGGCTGGCCGACCACAGTCAGGTTTTGCTACGCTGGCTTGAGAAGAAACAGATCCTGACGATTATGCCGCGGCCAGAAGTCGGTGCCTACTCGGACTTGGACCGGTTTCTGGACAAGTATCCCAAGTTACCATTCCTGCTCGTGAGCGCCGGTTGGCCGGATCAGCACTACGTCCTGCCGCTGCTCCAGAAACATCGTAACCTGCATATCACCTTCGATCATTACCAAATCAATTACGGCCTTGAAGACTACGTGGCAATGGGATTGGAAAATCAATTGCTTTTCGGTTCAAATTCACCATCCATGTCCATCGGCGCGCATCGCACATATGTGGATTACGCCAAGCTACCGGCGGCGGTGAAACAGAAAATTGCCGGCGGAAATCTCGCGCGTTTGCTCCACGGCCAGAAGCCGCCATGCGAGCGTGTGAACAAGGCCGAAGACAAAATCATGGCGGCCGCGCGCCGTGGTGAAGTATTGCCGGTGCCGGTGGTCGATATGCACATGCACATCCTCCACGAAGGGCTGAACACCGGCGGCGGTGGGTACGCCATGTCGCATGGCGGACCCAAAGGCACGTTCGCAATGCTGCAGCGGCTTGGCTGTGTCGGCGGCGGGTTCATGAGTTGGAATGGTCCGGTCAGCGGTGATTCGCTGGCCGGTAACTGCACAGTCGCCGACGCGCTCGACGTTGCGCCGCCCGGTTACTTCGGCCTGGCCACGTTCGACCCGATTTCCTTCACGCAGGCGGAACTCGCCAAAATCATCCCCGCCGTTTATGAGGACAAACGGTTTGTCGGCATCAAGCCCTACCACCTGTTTGGCGTGGAATTTCATCACCCGTCCTACGATGTCTTGTGGCAGTTTGGCAACCGGCACGGCCTCTACGCCGGCATCCATCGCAGCCGGGGCGATTTTCTGGAAATCGATACGCTTGCAAAGAAATACCCGCGCATTCGCTGGGTGAACTATCATAGCGGCTCCGACTATCGCACGGCGGATGGCATCATCGACTGCATCAAGAAATATCCGAATGTCTACGCGGAAATCACTCTCACCCCGGTAACTGCCGGCATCATCGAATATCTTGTCAAACACGCCGGTCCCGACCGCGTGTTGTACGGCAGTGATCTGCCGATGCGCGACCCTCGCCAGCAACTCGGATGGGTCGTGTATTCGCGCTTGGCGGTCGCAGTGAAGGAACAGATTCTCGCCAAGAACGCGCTGAAGATGCTCGGCCCGTGCCTCAAACGGTTGCCGACATATAACCGGCCTTCAATCTGAAATTATGAAAGAGACACTCGCGATTAATGGTGGACCGAAGGCGAAGACCACACCGTACGGCACTGGACTGCGTTACACCGGCAACGAACGGAAATATCTCGACGAAGCACTGGCCAGCAACACGCTGTTCTACGGCTTCGGAAAATTCGTGAAACGCGCCTGCACGATGATGCAGGCCTATACCGGCCGGCCGCACGTCGTGGCCTGCAGCAGCGGGTCTGCGGCTATTCATCTCGGCCTGATTGCCGCTGGCATCGGGCCCGGCGACGAGGTCATCGTCACGCCGAACACGGATTTCGGGTCGCTCATCGGTATCATCGCCGAAGGTGCCGTGCCGGTGTTCTGCGACTGTGATTGGACGCTTCAGCCGACTGCGGCGACTGTGGCCGCCAAGATCACGCCACACACAAAGGCGGTGGTGGTGATTCATCTGGCCGGCTATCCGGCGCCCGTGGATGAAATTGTGGCGCTTTGTGAACCGCGCGGCATCGGTGTGGTCGAAGATTGCGCGCAATCGTGGGGCGCGCGCCTGCATGGGCGGATGGTTGGGTCATTTGGCACAGCTGGATGTTATTCGACAAATGATTTCAAACACATCTCGACTGGCGACGGCGGTTTTGTGGTCTTGAACGATCAAGCGTTGTACCGGCGGGTCAGCAATTATTCTGACAAACATTACGATCGGCTGTTTGATGGAAAATTAGGCGGCGCGCATTTTGGGATGAATTATCGGATGAGCGAATTGCAAGGTGCGGTCGCGGTGGCGCAGTTGGAACAAGTCGAGACCATTACCGCCCGGCATCATGAATTGGGCGAACGCCTTGTCGCCAAGTTGCAAGGGTTGCCG
>JBAXAT010000226.1:0-3978 GCA_037142335.1 Verrucomicrobiota bacterium
TGTAGTGCCGGAGTTTGGCGCAACGATGGACAAACTTGCGGACGTGGTGCTGATGGATGCGCAAGGTGACAGCCAGCCATTGGTGCCGGTTTGGCGCGGTGCCGGACAGGACGCGTTATTTCTGGCGCAAGACCTACAGCCAAAACAGGAATACTATCTTTATTTCGGCGGTAATAATCCGCGGTTAAATCGGACTTGGTCGCCGCAGGTCAGCTTGTTTATGGAAACGCGTCGGCTGCCGGTTGCTGGTGCGATTGCGACCTTTCCGAAAATGGAAGCCGCTTGGCAGGCCGCTGCGAGCGTCGATGGTGCTGGCTGGGTGCCGGATATCAAGCAAGGTATGAATCAATTCGGCGAGAACAGCAAGTTTCTGTCGCATTACACCGGTTACCTGCGCACCGAAAAACAGCAGCAACTGACGCTCTACACAATTTCTTCTGACGCTTCGTTTGTGTTGGTGAATGGCAAAAACTAATTGGAGTGGCCGGGCGAACACAATGCGAGCGCCAACGCAAATAATGTTCATTCGCAAACCATCACTTGTACCGGTCCGCTGACGCGAATTGATTATTACCACGCTAAAACCAGTAGTCAGCGTACGTGTATGGAACTGGGTTGGAAGCAGGCCGGCAAGTTTACCGCAATCCCTACTTCGGCGTGGGTTCATCCCGGTACTACGAAATTAGTGCGGATTGAGCAGTCGCAGGGCTGGCCGGTGCCGGTGCCAACCCTGCACGTTAAATCCTACATCGGCTACGCCAATTTATGGCTCTACGAATTGTCAGTCAGTCTAGCCGGTGCCTTACCTGAAGGCTGGACAGTTCAATGGAAATTTTCTGACGGTAGTACCAGCACACAAAAGGAGTTCACACACGTGGTGGTCGGCGGCAATTCTCAATCTGTTACGGTCAAACTCCAGCGCGGTCGCGACGTTTTGACAGGCGGGCGCAGTATTAATTTTGTCGAAAACTTGCCGGCGGCATCAATCAAAAACACAGCTGATTTGCACCGGTATCTTAATGCGATGACGAATGCTAATCCGGCTGAATTGTCTGAGCCGGTTTTGCGAGGTTACCTACAGTTTTTTCAGGCCGTGGAACAGGAACCGCTGATGAGCCGGCTGGCCGCGGCGTGGTTGAAGAAAAATCCCGATTTGGGCGATCCATTCTGGTTGCCGGTGCAATTGAGCCGGTTGCGCTACTTGGCGCAGAATGAGCCGGCCCGGGCATTGGCCGAGTTGCGAGGACTGCCAAATCATACGCGATCGAAATACGCCGCAGTGCTGGACCTGTTTGAACTGGATTTGCTGGTATTCAATTTAAATGACGCGTCGGCTGTAACACGGGCGACTGAAATCAGCCAACGCGACCCAAAATCCGATACGGCACGGCTGGCATTGGTGCGTGCCGGCGATTATTTTAGATTGCAGGGCCGGTCCGCGGAGGCAATTACACGCTATCAACAGGCGCAGCGCAGTGTGGTCGAGGATTCAGAGGGGCGCAAGCTGCCGGCACAAGACCAGGCGTTTTCAATGACGTTGGAAGATTTGTTGAGTCGCAATGAGGCGGTTGTCGCTGAACAAAAACTCAC
Organism: Verrucomicrobiota bacterium; assembly: GCA_037142335.1. Taxonomy (GTDB): domain Bacteria; phylum Verrucomicrobiota; class Verrucomicrobiia; order Palsa-1439; family Palsa-1439; genus CAINDI01. Next base: position 1,591 of record JBAXAT010000226.1, read on the forward strand.
GGAGTGGGAAGCCCGTCATCCAATGGCCAAACTCGATAGTGATTTCCTAATTTGGCGTGGGCGGGTATTGCTGGCGCGCGGCCGGCAACGCGAGGCGCTGGCCGAAATCGAATCGTTTGAAAAGCTCTTACCGGAAAGTCCATACCAGATTGACGCCGCTTATTACCGAGCGCAGGCGTTGTTTGCGCTGGGACGTCAAGCAGAGGCGCGATTGATTTGGGCTGAGATTGCCAAGCAATATCCACAACATCCTCTGGCTATTTCCAGTTTGGAATTGTCCACAAAGAAATAAAACCTGCCGGGGTCAGTTTTATTTTCGATTATTAATTACAATTAAACGGCTTTTTGCGTCCGCGTCGCCTTGCTTGGCGGCTTCGCGCAACCAATGGATAGCTTCGGCTTCATTCTCGCGCAGGCCGATGCCTTTATAATAGCACCAGCCCAATAATCGTTGAGCGATTGCGTCGTCTTGTTCTGCCGCCTTGCGATACCATTTGACCGCCTCAGCATGGTCTTTGGCGACGCCACTGGCGTGTTGATAGCAATACCCTAGATTGCGCTGTCCGGTAGGGTCACCTTGCTCAGCCGCTTGTCGGTACCACTTTACCGCCTCAACTAAGTCTCTGGAAACGCCACGGCCATCTTGATAACAGAATCCCAAGCTGGATTGCCCATTGGCATCGCCTTGTTCAGCCGCCTGCCGAAACCATTTGACTGCTTCAGTTGCATCTTTAGCAACGCCGCGACCAACTAAATAACAGTCGCCCAAACTGTACTGTCCGGTGGCTTCACCTTGTTCAGCCGCGCGCCGGAACCATTTGACTGCTTCAACTACGTCTTTAGGGTTGCCGATCCCATTCTGGTAACATTGACCCAAACAATATTCTCCCAACGCATTATCTTGCTCGGCGGCCTTGCGGTACCACTTGACTGCGGTAGTTTCATCTTTGGCAACGCCGACCCCATTTTGGTAGCAGGACCCAATTTGGACGTAGGCAGATGCCCAGTCGCTATCAGCCGCTTTCTGAAAGCAGGAAAACGCTTTATTGGCATCGGCAATCACTTCGATTCCATAAACGTAGCACTGACCGATTAGATAAAGTCCCTCCGGTCTGTTTTGGTCTGCGGCCGTTTGCCAAAGTTTGAAATCGCCACGCATTTGATCCAAGGCGGCCCGCTCAGCTTTTTCTCCGAGAGCCTTAAGCACTTTCTGTGCACTGGCAGAAATTGAGTCTTGGTTGAGTGCAGAAACAGGTGGTTTTTCCACGGCGTTAGACGCTTGACCAAGCAGCAGGTTGCTGCCGGTAGACAGGCCGATGATTGCAATGATAACGGCTTGTTTAGTGAGTAGTGTCATTGATTGACTAACCAGTGTAAACTAAGTGCTGTATCGGTCGAATTATGTCAACGTGCATCAGTTAGGGCAAGCCAACACTTGAACTCGAGCCATCACCTGCTTGCGTTCGGATTGCGTTCGTTACATACTGCCAAAATGAAATTCGCCAACCTGATCGTTTGGCTGTTGTTAGCCGGGCGTGTGATTGGTGGTGACACGTCGGATCACAACGAGGCGAAGACTGGTTATGATAGCAGGTTTGTAAAAGATGCCGGACGTATTTACACCGCGCCGGATTCCACAGCAGCGGGCGGAATTACCGGCACGTTGCCGGTCGGGACATTGACACATGCAATGGCGATTGACTCAGAACGAGTGCGGGTATATCGCGCCTTACCGGTGGCTGGCAGTAATCAGTTTAATTTTGTAAATTTGCCGGTGGGAAAATATGATTTAGTGCTAGTCACGAAAGACCGGCGGTTTTTTGAAGGATTGCGGCTCGGCGAGACAATTACATTGCCAATCGGTTCACAAGCTAACCTAGAGAAACGGATCACCAAAGCGGATTCGTATTTTAATCGGCACATTATTCACCGGTGGGGCATCGTGGATGACCGGATTTTTGCGTTGGTGGAGCGGTTGCGTGACCAGCAGATTTTGACTCAATCTGGCGACCTAGTAAAAGCCAATATCCGCCGCCTTGAAATCATTGAGTTGACACAAGCGACTGATGACTGGCAAATGAATCAAACCCGGCACGTGTACCGGCAATATGAACCGCTGGAAAAATCGCCCGCGTTCTTCCGTCACAAGTATGTGCCGGTGCTCAGCGGGATTCGAGTTGTGACGACAATAAAGGAATTGGGAACGATCGCGGTACCAAAGGACTGATATGCCAAAACTCACTATTTTAGACGGACCGCAGCAAGGTCAGACGGTCACGGTTGGCGGGGCTGAGTTCATTATCGGGCGCGATCCAGAATGCCAATGGCAATTGGATTTGCCGTCGGTCTCGCGCCATCATGTCCGAATTTTTGCGGTTGCTGGCCAAT
>JBAXAT010000227.1:0-3976 GCA_037142335.1 Verrucomicrobiota bacterium
CAGTATAGAGCCAACCGTGGCGCAAGGTCTCGGCATTGGCGGACGGCTGGTTATGGTAGCCGCGCATGACATTCGGTCCGTGCACGATAATCTCGCCGACTTCGCCGGTTGGAACTTCGTGACCATGGTCATTGACAATCCTCACGGTAATGTCCGGCAATGGCAATCCGACGGAGCCGGCCTTGCGCACGCCGCGCAACGGGTTAAATGACACCACCGGCGAGGCCTCACTTAAGCCGTAGCCTTCCAATAGTGGAAACCGAAACTTACGTTCAAAGACGGTCAGCGTTTCGCCAGGCAGGGGAGCCGCGCCGGAAATTGCGAGGCGCAACTTCAATACCCAATGTACCCAGAACGGTACCCTCGCTTGTGCCATTGCCTGAAACAATTGCGGGATGCCGACTAAAATCGTTGCGCGATTGCGGATGATTTCGCGAACGACCAGTTTGAATGGTTGGACCGACTTGATGAGAACGATGCTGGCACCCATGGATAGCGGCATAAAAATGCAGACCGTCAGCATGAAACTATGAAACATCGGCAAAAGTAGCGTCAGGCGGTCATCCGTGGTTTCTTCCAGCACTGTGATGCAACTGCGGATGTTGGTGGCAATGTTGTGGTGTGTCAGCAGCGCGCCCTTGGACTTGCCGGTGGTTCCCGACGTATAAATAATCACCGCCAAATCCGACTCCACCGGTTGCGTCCAAACCGGTTCGTTGTGACCTTTGTGAACAAGCTGCCGGGTGTGAATCACACGCACGCGCTCCAGCTTGCCGGTAACGTCATTGAAATCGTCTTCGCTGACCAAGCAACTCAACCCACAATCGTCCACGATGTGCTGAACTTCGGGAGCTTTCAAAAACGTGTTGACCGGCACCACGGTCGCGCCGGATTTTAACAAGGCGTATAACGCATAAATAAACCGGGGGCTATTCTTTAGAAGGATGCCGACTTTGTCGCCGGGCTTGATTGCGTGCAGGTGTTGCAGATTGGCGGCGTAATCGTGGGTGTGGCCGGCCAGTTGGTGGTAGGTAATGCGGTCGCTACCATAAAACACCGCAACCTTACGCGGATGCTGGGCCACTATCTGGTCAAACTGCGTGATAACTGTCGGACTTGGCATCGTTACCAGAGCGAAGACTTTTTCTCCGCCAGTAATTGCTCGCCGTGCCACAGGCTGACGCGCCAACCCGACACCGTGCCACCTTGCCGTCGTTCCTCGCCAACCACCAGAAACACGTGCGACCGCGCGCTTCCAGGTGTGAATTGCTGCGTTGCAATCTTATCGGGACGGCCGACCTGTCGGTACTCAAACTTGACCAGTTCAATTTCCGAACCTGACCACGACACATAAAACTCCGCACCTTGCTGCTCTGGCGGCAAAATTTGTCGTGCCGGCCCGATCGACGTTGCGTGGCCGGATTGAAATAGCGCTTCATCGCCATTCCGAACAACGTGCAGTCGTTGGCTTTCCCAGACGGCCCCCACCCGTGGTGTCGCGGTCTGACAGGCGCATAACCCGGCCAGTAGGCAAACACCAAGCACACCTGATAGCACCGGGTTGTATAAGCGTCGGCCGGCCACAGCGACGCGGCCCAATGGCAGTTGCCGATAGGCAATTTTGTTGATGATTAATTGCATTTAGTTTTTCCTTCTACGACTAGCGTAATTTCGCCTTTGATTGTGCGCGGCTCAAGACATTTTAGCAATGCACCTGCATCACCGCGTAGGATCTCTTCAAACTTCTTCGTTAATTCGCGCGCCACGACAACTGACCGGTTGCCAAAAATTTCCGCACAATCTGCCAGTGTCTTTTTTAACCGGTAGGGCGATTCAAAAAATACGAGCGTACAGGGCAGGGGTACCAACTGCTCCAATACTTTGCGGCGCGCTCCGGACTTGTGCGGCAGGAAGCCATGAAATAAAAATGGCACGGCCGTCAACCCGGTAATCGCCAATGCTGCCGTCACCGCTGACACACCGGGCACCACCTCCAGCGGTATTCCGTCGGCAATCGCCGCTCGAATCAATCGAAAGCCCGGATCCGAAATCGTTGGCATGCCGGCGTCCGACACGAGTGCGATGGATTGCCCGGCGCGCAGTTTAGCCATCAGTTCCGGCGTGCGTTTTGCCTCACTGAATTCGTGATAGCTAATCAGTGGCTTGCGAATCGCGTGGCGCGTCAGCAACATGCCGGTATGCCGCGTATCCTCCGCCGCCACGTAGTCAGCTTCCCGAAGTGCGCGCAAGGCACGAAGTGTAATATCTTCCAGATTGCCGATGGGTGTTCCAACAATTAAAAGCTTACCAGTGGCCATGTCGTGAGTTTAGGAAGCCGGCCCCTGAAAGACAAGCGGCGAGTGCATGTTTTGACTGACCTGGCGGCGTGCTTGACAGTCGGCTGGCATGGCATATAGTTTCACCCGTAATGCAAGCTAAGGAGCCTGGAGGCTGTTCGGATACATTGACTAGCCGCTTTCCGTCCGCGGGACGCGGAAGTTGGGCCGGTGTACCGGATTCGGATTGGAATGATTGGCGATGGCAACTTCAGCATCGCATCACCACGCTAGCACAGCTCGAAAAACTCCTGCCATTGACGAAGGAAGAGCGGCTGGGCGTGCAATTAGCCGGCCGACATCTGGCATTGGCGATCACCCCGTACTTTTTCAATTTGATTGATGCCGGTAATCCGGACTGTCCAATCCGCCGACAAGTCGTGCCCAGTATCCAAGAGATGACGACTGCGCCGTGGGAGTTGACTGATCCGTGCGGCGAAGACGCGCACATGCCGGTGCCGGGCTTGGTGCATCGGTATCCTGACCGGGTCTTGTTTTTAGTGACCGACCGGTGTGCGGCATACTGCCGGTATTGCACACGTAGTCGTGTGGTCAGCGGGGTAGGGGAACAACATCTCGAAACTGATTTCAGCGCGGCACTGAATTATCTCCGGCAACACCACGAAGTTCGCGACGTGCTGCTTAGTGGTGGCGACCCGTTGCTATTCAACGACGACCGGCTTGAACGCCTGCTCCGGCAGCTTCGCGAAATTCCACATATTGAATTACTGCGAATTGGTTCACGGATTCCGGTTTTTCTGCCGCAACGCATCACGCCGGCCTTGTGCGCGATGCTGAAACAATTTCAACCATTGTGGATCAATATTCATACCAACCATCCGCGTGAGGCAACTGCCGAAGTCCGGGAAGCTTGTGCGCGCCTTGCCGATGCCGGAATCCCGCTTGGCAACCAGACGGTATTGCTGCGCGGCGTCAATGCCGATGCCGTAGTGATGAAAGAATTACTGCATAAGCTGATTATGATGCGCGTTCGTCCGTATTACATTTACCAGTGCGATCTCGTCAGCGGTACGCATCACCTCCGTACATCAGTCCGGAAAGGTCTCGAAATCATGGAAGCCTTGCGCGGTCACACCACCGGCTTCGCGGTACCACAATATGTGATTGACGCACCCGGCGGTGGCGGCAAGGTGCCGGTTGGCCCGCAATACATCTTGGCGCATGACCGGCAACGCATCATCATTCGTAACTACGAAGGCAAAGTTTTTGAGTACCCCGAGGTACTTGACGACGGCAGCGTCGCTTCCGTGCCGTGCGCCGCCACTGAACCGGGTCATGCCAACTGCCGGTAAGATCCACCAAATTGGCGTCGCGTGGAATTGGCAATACGACGGCGACTTCATCCATCTGCTCGACCAGTTGATGCTTCAGGAAATCGTAGGCTGGAATGAAGGTGATCGCAGGATCCTTAAGCCCGTGCAGGTGTTCGTGGATATAGAAAGTGGCGTCCAGGAACATCTCGCTCTTCAGCAGGATGCGGTCCAGGGCCCGGCCCAGGCGTGAGGCCGTGATGGGCTTGAGCAGGTAGTCCACAGCCTCGGCATCGAAGGCCTCCACTGCGTGCTCCGAGAAGGCCGTGGTGAGCACCACCGGGATGCGGCCCCGCACGGACTTCAGGA
>JBAXAT010000228.1:0-3974 GCA_037142335.1 Verrucomicrobiota bacterium
CGCCGCCAACGCCTCGTAATCCACCGGCGTGTCGGCCAACGACGCTGGGATACAGCCGCCCGACGGTCCGCCGACCTGCACCGCCTTGAACTTCTTGCCACTAGGCACGCCGCCGCCGATTTCCTCGACGATCTGCCGCACCGTGATGCCCATCGGCACCTCGATCAACCCAGTCCGCATCACCTCGCCGGCCAACGCAAATACCTTCGTGCCTTTGCTTTTCGCGGTGCCCATCGCGGCAAACTTCTCCGCGCCGTGTCGGACAATCCACGGCACCAGCGCGAACGTCTCGACGTTGTTGATCAACGTCGGCCGGCCCCACAACCCGCTGTCGGCCGGGTACGGTGGTTTCAATCGCGGGATGCCCCGGTGACCCTCGATGGATTCGATGAGCGCCGTCTCCTCGCCGCATACAAACGCGCCGGCGCCCTCGAAAATCTTCAACTCAAATTCCTTCAGGAAACCGCGCTCCGTCAACACCCGGATCGCCTCGCGCAACCGGCTCACCGCGCGTGGATACTCGGCGCGAACGTAGATGTAACCAGCTTTCGCGCCGACGCAGTGCGCCGCGATCAACATCCCCTCGATGATCCGGTAGGGGAACGACTCCATCAACATCCGGTCCATGAACGCGCCGGGATCGCCTTCGTCGCCATTGACGATCACGTATTTCTCGTTAACGGCTGCGGCGCGGACTTTCAGCCATTTCACGCCTGTCGGAAACCCGGCTCCGCCGCGACCGCGTAATCCGCTGGCTGTGATTGCGGTAATCGTCTCCTCGGGTTTGGTGCTCAACACCCGGCTGAGCGCCTTGAACCCGTCATGGGCGAGATACTCGTCGAGATCGAGCGGGTCCATCTCGCCGAAACCTTCCGTTGCCAGTCGGATTTGCCGGCTCATGAACGCTTCGACTGGTTGACCGTGCACGTCGAGTGTGTGATCGCCGGTATCCGGGACTGTGACAAGTTCCTTCAACTGCCGGTCCACCCAGTTGGCCAACCGGTGCGTGAGACTGACCGGCTTGAAATGCCGGCGCACAATCCCGTCCGCTTCGTCGGGACCGACCTTCGCGTAGAACGCCGTCGGCCCACCCGGCAAGCGCACTTCGACAATCGGCGTCTGGTGACACATGCCGACACAGCCGACCCGTTTCACCGTAATGTCCAACCCGAAATCCTTAACCGTATCACGGAGCCGGTGGAACAACTCGTCGCTGCCCTTAGCCATACAACACGAACCGAGGCCGACGCGGATTTCGGGCGCGTGACCGTTGCGGCGACCGGGCACCTGATCCACGTCGGCAATCACCTCGTGCCGGGTCGCGCGGAAATCTTCGAGCATTGCCACGACGGTGTCGGCGGTCAGATGCCCGTAGGTGCTTTGCTCGATTTGCACGACCGGTGCGAGCGTGCAACAGCCGAGACAGGCGACGCGTTCGATGGTGAACTCGTTGTCCGGGCTGGTGTCGTTGCCGTTGGCAACGTGCAACTCCTGCCGGACCCAGTCGCTGATGCGTTCCGCACCTTTAACGTGGCAAGCCGTACCGTGGCAGACGCGCAACGTGTGCCGGCCCACCGGCCGCATCCGGAACTGGTGATAGAATGTCGCCACGCCGACGAGATCGGCCAAACTGATTCCGCTTAACTCGCTCGCGCGCCGCAACGCTGGCTCCGGTAGATGCCGGTACTCGCGTTGAATGCCCTGCAAAATTTGGATTGTTGCCTCCGGCCTGCGCCCGGTCTGCGCCAGCAACTTCTCAATGAACAGATCGGCGCTGCTCATTGCGGTTCACTCTCGAGGCAGAACAGGTGTTGCTTACCGCGGACGTAAAGCCGGTGGCCGACGGGCGCCGGGCTGGCGTTGCATTCTTCGCCCAATTCGGTCTGGCCGAGTTCGCGGTATTCGTCGCCGATTGCCAGCAGGGTCAACACGCCTTTCCGGCTCAACAGGAGCAGCGTCTTACCGGCCAACGTCGGCGACGCGTAAAATGTGTCGGCGAATTCGTGCGTCCAAATCACTTTACCGGTTTGGAGATCGAAACAATTCATCGCGCCACTGTCGGCCACGGCGTACACCCGGTTGCTGTTAATGACCGGGCTGGTGGCTTCCGGTACGCCGTCGGTGGCCTTCCAGACCGTGCCAGTCTCACCGGGGCGCAGGCCGATAATGGCGTTGTTCGGTGCGACAGCAACGAGGATCCCACCGGCGAACACCGGCGACGATGCCACATCGCCATCGAGGCATTGGTTGCGCCACAGTTCCCGGCCATCGAGCGGATTGTAGGCGATGACCAACGGCGCGGCGCAGGTAACCAACTTGCTCTCGACGATCACCGGTGAAGCCCACGCACCGGCGACTTCGCGCGGTTTGCTCCAGAGTTCTCGGCCCGTCCGCGTGTCGAGCGCCACCAGCCGGGATGTCTTTTCTTCCCGGTCAATCTGCAACAGCAGCCGGTCCTGCCAGAGTGCCAGCGACGACGCGTAGCCGTAGGAGTTGTCGACTGGCCCGACGTTACTCGCCCAAACCTGCTTGCCGTTGAAGTCAAACGCCGTCACCAAGCCGTCGGCAAACATCGCGTACACCCGCCGGCCATCGCTCACAGCGGTTGGCGCGGCGAACGTGGTATCGCTCATCACGTCCGGCTTGGACGGTTTAGGCGCGTTCACCACTGCCGACCAAACCAACGCGCCGGTTTCGGCGTTGAACTGGAACACCCGGTTCTCGGTCTCCGTCGCGCCGGTCAGGAACACCGCGTTGTTCCAGACAATCGGCGAACTCATCCCCGGCAAAGGCACCGAAGTTTTCCAGCGAATCTTCACCGGTGACGAAATCGCGGCGTCGGCCGCCACGCCCTGACCGTGCGGCCCGCGAAATGCCGGCCACTGCCGGGCGAATTCTTCCATGCTTACCGGCGTTTCCGGGACGACCGCTTCCGATGACTTGCGTACCGGTAACCTCACCGGTTGCTGCGACAACACCACCGCGCTGAATCCCGCCAGCGCAAACACGCCGGCCACCGCATACCGGGCGAACCGCTGGATACGGCGTTCCTCGTCGGCTTGCCGCGCACCCCAAGCGAGCGGGTTCGGTAACCGGCGCTGCGCCGTCCGCGCGAAATGGGCGCTCGCCAGAAAGATCGCTGCGCCCCAGAGCAACGCCCGGCTCGCGTTGTGCGAGAGTTCCAGTCGGTAAAAGGTTTCCTGCCGGAGTTGCAGGTCGAGTTGCCGGATGCGTTGCTTCATCGCCTCGTTCTTTGGCTGTTTCCGGAGTTCGTCGTGGAGATTGACGACTTCCTTCGAGTTGACGAGGGTCGTGACTTTGCCGCGCCAAGCATTGAACGCCAGCAGCCCGCCGGTCAACGCTACGAATATTCCCGCCGCCACCGCGACTGCAACTGCGAGTTGATAAAGACGGGGCTGGTTCATGGGTGCGGCGCGGGGTAGCCTTCCGGCACTGGCCGGCCGAGGCGTTTCAATTCTTCCGGACAAGCCCGGAAACACCGGGCACAGGCGATACACCGGGTTTGGTCGGCTTCGTAATCTTTCCGGTTGCGCTTCACGGCGAGCGAAATCAGTTTTAGGCCGACGACCAGCCCGACCCACACGCCGCAGAGCCGCCCGGCTAGGACGTACCGGCTCCGAACTTTCTGGGCGTCGGCAAACAATTCCTCAACTGGCGCACCAGTCGCGCGAAACGCCGCCGAAGCGTCGGTCGTGCCGGTCACTGCGCCGGTCTCTTCGAGGTTGACGCGTTCGGCGAGATTCGTGATCCGGTGACGCCGCGCAAAATTGGTTCCGGCCAGTCCGCCGAGCCACAGACCCAGCCCGACCAACACTGGCAGAAGAACAATCAACGCTGCGAGCCGGCGTTTGTCGGTTTGCACCGACCGGTTCGGCGCGGCGACGGTGGATTTGTTGATGGCGTTGAACGGGCAGGATTGTTCGCAGAGCCGACATTGGGTGCAGGTGTCGGGC
>JBAXAT010000229.1:0-3964 GCA_037142335.1 Verrucomicrobiota bacterium
GGCGACTGGCTGCTGAAGAACCACACGCCGATGACCGGCGCCGTTCCGGGGATGCCGTACACCGCGATGTGCGAAGGCAAGTTCGAGTATTCAGTCGATGGCAGCGCGGTCAGTCTCCCCATGAGTTCAACTCCCGGCTCCATGCTGATTTTGTTGTACCGCGCGACCGGCGAGCAGAAATACCTCGAGTACGCGCAACACATTGCCGGGGTGCTGACCCGGTTCATTCGTGATGACGGTAGCCTGCCTTACCGGGTGAACCCGGTGACCGGCGAGGTGATCGAGGATTACACCTGCCGCAGCATGGGGGTTGGCCTGTTTTTGCAAAACCTGGACAAAGTCGCGCCCGATATCCGCTGGCGCGAAGCCGCGACCAGAATCACGCACTGGGCCATCGACCATCCGTTCCGCGATTTCAACTGGAAGGCCTGTTACGAGGACATCAGTGAGAACCGCCCTTTCATCAATCTAACCGGCATGGACGCACTGTGTGCCGTGCGGTTGCTGTGCCGGCAGGATGAACTAGCGCACGCCCAGAAGCTGTTCCGGTGGGTGGAAGACCAGTTTGTAAATTTTGGCGACGAGCCGTCGCTAAAGGTCCCGACGTTTTACCCGTCCATGCGCGAGCAATGGCTCTGCGATTTTCCAATGGAAACCCACGCGAGCAATTATGCCGGCACCTGTTGGGAAATGCACCGTGCCACCGGCGACGCGACTTACCGCCGAAAGGGCATCGCGACGCTCAACGCAATCGTGAAATCACAACGAGCCGATGGCGCGTACAGCACTTGGGGCGTGGATCGTAATACCGGCAAACGCTTGATCGGCTACGGCGGCGAAGGTAGTTGGTTTAACGCAAACCACGCGGCCATGAGTACACTGTCCAATTTCGTGCTGAGCGAACGCGGGGAATAGTTATTCCCTGCTCCACCGTCCTGAATATCAGGCTTTCCGTTTCATCCGGTCAGCAATGGCGCGATTGATTTCGCGGTCGGCTTCTTTGCGTTTAATGGTTTCGCGTTTATCAACTTGGGTCTTACCTTTGCCAATACCGAGCGTGACCTTGGCGAGGCCCTTGGAGTTGAAGAAAATCTGCAGCGGGAGCAGCGCCAAGCCTTGGACAATGAGTTGACCGGCAAGGCGGTCAATTTCTTTTTTGTGGAGGAGCAACCGTCGCGGACGAAGCGGGTCAACATTCCAACGGTTGCCAAATTCGTATGGCTGAATGTGCATGTTATAGAGCCAACACTCACCGCGTTCGACACGGGCAAATGCTTCGTCAATCGAGGCGCTGGCAGCGCGGAGACTTTTGACCTCGACGCCCTTTAGGGCTAAACCGGCTTCGTAGGTATCGCCGATGAAATAGTCGCGCCGTGCTTTATGATTGTGAATGGTCGGCGGCATTGCCGCAGAATACCATAGACGGCTAACGGTCGGAAATTATTCTTTCGCGGGCTCAACAACCGGCGCGTCAGAGGTCGGCAACTCGTAGGTGATTTTGCCTTCGCTGATTTCTTTGAGGGCGATGTCGGCAAAGTCCATCTTAGGGTCAGTCAGAGTGAGCGGCCGGTTGCCTTGCATCAACTGGCGCACACGCTTTGAGACAAGGTTGATTAACAACTCAGGACTGGGAAGTTGCTGGGCGGCGGCTTGGAAATATTTGCTCTTCATCGGGAGGCCAGACTATCTGCGAAAACGGCTTGAATTACAAGCGGCATTTTAGAGAAAAGCCGGGACGAGTGTTGCCACTCGCCCCGGCCCTCTGTGATTAACTAGCGGGACTTAGTAGTCCATTCCGCCGCCCATACCTGGGTGACCGCCGCCACCGCCCATCGGAGCGGACTTTTCCTTCTCCGGGAGTTCGGTAACACAGCACTCGGTGGTGAGCAACAGACCGGCAATGCTCGCCGCATTCTGCAATGCAGAACGGGTGACCTTGGTCGGATCGATGATCCCGGCCTTGCCCATGTCCACGTATTCGATCTTATCGCAGTCGAAGCCTTCCCAGCCCTTGCGGCTCTTGACTTCCTGAACGATGAGCGAACCTTCTTCGCCGGCGTTGTTTGCCAACTGGCGGAGGGGTTCTTCGATTGCGCGAACAACAATCTGCGCGCCAATGGCTTCGTCGCCCTTGAGCTTGAGGCTGTTAAGCGCGTCCAACGTGCGGAGCAATGCGGTGCCGCCGCCGGGGACGATACCTTCTTCAACTGCCGCGCGGGTCGCGTGCAACGCGTCTTCGACGCGCGCCTTTTTCTCTTTCATTTCGCTCTCGGTCGCCGCGCCGACATAAATGACGGCCACGCCACCGGCCAACTTCGCCAACCGCTCCTGGAGCTTCTCGCGGTCGTAGTCGCTGGTGGTTTCTTCAATGGCTTTGCGGATCTGATTGATGCGGCCTTGGACTTCGCTCTGCTTGCCGGCACCTTCAACGATTGTGGTGTTTTCCTTGTCGATGACAATCTTCTTGGCGCGGCCGAGGTCGTCAATATTGACGTTCTCGAGCTTAATGCCGAGGTCTTCGCTGAGGAATTTGCCACCGGTGAGGATGGCGATGTCGTTCATCATTTCCTTACGGCGATCACCAAAGCCCGGGGCTTTGACAGCGCAGATTTGGATGGTCTGACGGAGCTTGTTGACCACGAGGGTCGCCAACGCTTCGCCTTCGACATCCTCGGAGATGATCAACAGCGGCTTGCTGAGCTTCGCGGTCTTCTCGAGCAATGGCAGCATGTCCTTGAGGCTGCTAATCTTCTTCTCGTGAATGAGAATGTAGCAGTCTTCTAGAATCGCTTCCATTGATTCGGCATTGGTCACGAAGTAGGGGCTGAGGTAGCCCTTATCAAACTGCATGCCCTCAACAACGTCGAGCGTCGTCTCAATGCTCTTGGCTTCTTCGACTGTAATCGTGCCGTCTTTGCCGACTTTGTCCATCGCGTCAGCGATGATTTCGCCGATGTTTCGGTCGCCGTTGGCGGAGATGGTCGCGACCTGAGCGATTTCGCTGCGGTCTTTAACCTTTTTGCTGAGCTTCGCGAGTTGATCGCAAGCAACCGTGACGGCCTTGCCGATACCGCGCTGCAATGCCATCGGGTTCGCGCCGGCGGTCACGTTGCGGAGACCTTCCCGGTAAATGGCTTCTGCGAGCACGGTCGCCGTGGTGGTACCATCGCCGGCAATGTCAGAGGTCTTGCTGGCGACTTCGCGCACCATCTGGGCGCCCATGTTTTCGTACGGGTCTTCCAGCTCGATCTCCTTGGCGACAGTGACGCCATCCTTGGTGACCGTGGGGGATCCGAATTTCTTGTCGAGGACCACATTACGGCCCTTCGGTCCGAGCGTGACCTTGACGGCCCGGCTCAGCTTTTCAACACCACGCAAGAGAGCCTTGCGAGCATCTTCGTCAAACAATAGTTGTTTTGCAGCCATGATGAATTTCTCCTTTGTTAGTCAATAATGCCGAGGATGTCGTCCTCGCGCATAATCAGGCATTCTTTGCCGTCAATTTTAATTTCTGTGCCGCCGTACTTGCTGTACAACACGCGGTCACCTTTTTTCACGTTCATCGGAACCAGCTTGCCATCTTCATGCTTGCCCGGTCCAACGGCCACAATCTTACCTTCCTGTGGCTTTTCTTTTGCGGTGTCCGGGATAATAATCCCGCCCTTTTTGACTTCATCTTGTTCGATGGGTTGCACAAGCACCCGATCGCCCAATGGTTTTACGCTCATGTGACTGACTCCTTTGGTTGTTGGTTCTGGTTAGAGGTTCCCGAAGTGGCCGACTGGACTTATTTCTTCTTCTCGTCGTCAACCACTTCGAAATCTGCATCCACGACGTCGCCGGTCTTCTTTTCTTGCTTCGCACCGGCATCTGGCTGTGCGCCGGCATCCGGCGGTTGGGTTGCCTGTTGTGCGCCGGCAGTCGAGCTCTTCTCGCGCGCCTTGGCATAAATATCTGATGAAAC
>JBAXAT010000230.1:0-3964 GCA_037142335.1 Verrucomicrobiota bacterium
CAGTGTTACTACCGCTGTTTGATCGCAGATGTTGCCCTGCACAAACGTGTACCGGTCACTCGCCGGTAGGTCGCGCAGGTTCTCCAGACTGCCGGCGTATGTCAGGGCGTCCAGATTGACAACGTGCACCGTGGGTTGCTTGGTTAATAAATACCGGATAAAGTTCGCTCCAATAAAGCCGGCGCCGCCGGTAACAAGAATGTTTTTCATCAGTCCGCTTTTCCCCAATGTCGCAAAGCAACGGCAACGGCATCATGTACTTCTGTCATCACAATGCCCGCCTGTTGCAGCTTGGTCGTATCCAAGATGCAATTCGAGCGTGGAGTCTTGGCTGCGATATGCATGAACTCGTCCTCGTCGTGGAAGAAGTTGAATTTCTTCCGGCAAACTCCACTCTGCCGAATCAGTTCCACGATCTCGTGGGTGGTTACCGAACCGGGGTTTGTCACGTTATAGGTTCCGAACGGTATGCGCTGTTTCCAGCACCGCCATGTAGCGCTGACGAATTCGTCGAGTTGCGAAAGCGAATTGCGCGCGTCAAGCAGCCGCTCATAACGTATGAGCTTGGTCAGATAGTTGCGTGGGTTGTCGACGTGGTTAAACGGGATGCGCATCCGTAAAATATAGCACGACTCTGCACCGCGCAAAATTTCCTCTCCAAGTGCCTTGCTGCCGCTATAAAAACTACAGTTATTGTGACGGAAGTCAAAATTAGGTGCGTCTTCCTCAGTAAATCCGCTCCTGTCAGGACGGGCGCCGGTATAGATGCAGCCCGAAGAAATATGCACCCAAGGCACGTGCGCCCGCTCACAAGCCTCACGGACAACACCTGGCAGGACGGCGTTACCAAGCAAGCACTCGGTCTGATGCTCTTCACACGCATCAACATTCGGCTTGCCGGTGTAGCCGGCGGAATTGATGACGATTTCAGGGTGCAACTCCCGCAAAACCTTCGCGAGTGCGGCGGAACTAGTATAGTCCAGCTCCGCTCGTCGCAGATTGTGAAACAGTATCTTTTTATCGGCAAAAAAGTTCTGGAAGGCAGATCCAACGTAACCAGATCCTCCGAGTAATAGAACTGAACAAGTCATTTTCATAATTGAGTACCCACTTGGCTAGGCGTTGTCAAACACTGTCATCGCGCAGCCGTGTCCATTTGAAGTTTTTTGCGCTGCAATTATTAAGTCTAAAAATGCGCCACCGGTAAATTTGACTGCGTCTGCGTTTGACTTCCATTCGACTAGCACCTAATTTTGGCGAACAAACGTTACACATGAAACACATCATCATTCTTGGCGATGGCATGTCAGATTACCCGGTCGCGCGGCTCGGCGGTAAAACGCCATTGCAAGTGGCCCGGCATCCACACATGGATCGCATTGCGCGTGAAGGTCGGTGTGGTTTGTTTAAGACCATCGAAGATGACATGCCTACCGGCAGCGAGGCTGCGAATCTATCAGTGTTGGGTTACAACCCTCGCGAAGTGTTGCAGGGCCGGGGCGTGCTCGAAGCTGCCAGTATGGGTGTTGATATTGGTCCGGGTGATATGGGGATGCGGTGCAATTTGATTTGTCTGTTTGCCGACGGGCGGATCAAAAACCATTCTGCCGGGCACATTAGCTCGGAAGAGTCGGACGAAATCCTCAAGACGCTTCAGAAGGAAATCGGCGCGTCTGGTCTGAATTTCTACACCGGCGTGAGTTACCGGCACCTGTTTGTCGGTAACGGGCTTGACCCGCGCCTCGATTGCACGCCGCCGCATGACCACCCAAATGAACCGGCGGAGCCGTTGCTCATCCGCGTGAAAGTTCCCGAAGCGCAGCCGACCGCGGATTTGCTCAATGAGCTCACGCGCCGGTCGTGGACGATTCTGAAAGACCATCCGGTTAACCAACGACGGCGCGCTGCCGGTAAGGATCCCGCCAACTCAATCTGGCTTTGGTCGCCCGGCAAACGGCCGCAGATGTGGACCTTCAAAGAGCGTTTTGGTATGACCGGTGTGGTGATTTCAGCGGTGGATTTAATTCGCGGTATTGGCGTTTATGCCGGCTTGGAAATCATCAAGGTACCCGGCGCGACCGGCCTGCACGACACCAACTACGAAGGCAAGGCCGCTGCCGCACTCGCCGCACTCAAACGTGTGAATTTCGTGTACGTCCACGTCGAGGCGCCCGACGAAGCCGGTCACGAAGGGAATCTTGATTTGAAAATCAAAACCATCGAAGACCTTGACACCCGACTGGTAGGGCGGATTCTGACCGGTTTGGAGAAAACCGAGGCAGTCGTCGCGGTCTTGCCGGATCATCCAACGCCGGTTGAGAAACGAATTCACGTCCGCGACGCCGTGCCGTTCGCAATCTGTGATCCGCGCCGGCAAGCCGATGCTGTTCAGTGTTACAACGAGGCAAGCTGCGCTGTCGGCAGCTTCGGGACTGTTCACGGTGATGAATTCATTCGCAACGTTTTTCAAAAATAGCGAGTTTCAGCGCATTCTTGACTTTACATTTTCGGCGCACTTGCTATTGATTTGCCGAACAAGGAGGATTTTATGAACGAACGGGGGAGCAGCGTTGGTATTTTAGATGAACCAGCCGTTAACACCGGCGCTGGGGATGGTGTTTTTGATGCGCCAACGCATGAAGTAGATGTCACCACTAAGCTCGACGCCATGCGTGAGCAGTTGCAAAAGTTGCGCCAGCAACAGGACGAACTTGAACGCCAGAAAGGTGACCTTGAAGACCTCCGCCGCAAGCAAGACGAATACACGCGCGGCAAAGCGGAGATGATTGATAATCTTACCCGTGCCGTCATTACGCTAGAACGTGAGGAGCTCCAATCTCAGCGCCATGCTGAGCTTTGCGAAAACACCAGCACGGCCTTCAAAGATCACCTTGAACGCCTTCAGTCGATTCACGATGCCGACTGGTCAAGCGCCAACGTTCGGATTGAACTAAGCCGTGCGCTTGGCCTAATCGGCGATTCACGGATGGAATTTAATCGTGCCCGTACCAAGCTTGAGTGCCTCGATCCTGCGGCCGGTCAACCCGCCGTACCGGAACTGGCGCAAGACGGATTCAATTGGCAGGAAGTCGGTCGGTATTGCCGGCTCGGTGCGGCGGCGTCAGCGCCATTGATTCTGGCCGGTACGATTTGGGTGATTCTCCTGCTTGTGTTCAAACGCTAACGGCTAATGGCAAGTAAACTAATCAAACCGGTTGATCGCGCGCTGGCAGACGTGAGTCGCCAGATTGAGACCGTCGAGCGTCAACTCCGCGCGATGGGGCACGCCACGAGTGCGCCGGCAACCGTTGCGCCGCGTGTCGCCGTCCGTAAATTCTTTTGGGATTTTCTAAAACCACCGGCCCGGCGGCAAGTTGTGCGGTCGCCGCGTGATTTATTTGATACTCCGGTCAATCCACTCCGCGAGCTTGATGACACGCCGGTAACATTGCCGGTGGCGCAGCCGGAACTTTTCATCGCGACCAATGCCGGTGGCAAACTCGGTCAGTATCTCGCCTCCGCCGGTCAGCGGCCCCCCAAGCCGCAGCTCAGACGCGTCCAAAATGAAAATCGGCATCGATTTTATTTATGGCTTGGACTAAGCTGCGTGGCGGTATGGCTGATTTACGCGGTGGTCAAGTAACGATTTCCACAAAGCTCGGCCCGATCGGCTTGACGTTTTCCAGTCGCTGCATTACCGGCGTGACTTTTGGCCGGCCAGCACCAACTCCCCAAAAAATACCGGCATTTGTGCGAACCGCTACTAGGCAATTCCAACAATTCGCTGCCGGCAAGCCGGTGCGATTCACCACGCAGCTTGATCTCTCCACCGGAACAACATTTCAGCAAGCAGTTTGGCGAACACTCCGGAAAATTCCCCACGGCGAAACGCGAACCTATGCGTGGGTCGCCAAGCAAATCGGCAAACCCAACGCCGCGCGCGCGGTCGGCGGGGCGTGCAGCG
>JBAXAT010000231.1:0-3908 GCA_037142335.1 Verrucomicrobiota bacterium
GCGATTCCATTTTGGCAAAGTGGGATAAAGGCGATACCGACATAATCAAACTGAACAGCCCACAGCAATAGCGCTGGACTAACGCCCAGTTTCCGGGTGCTGTCGGCATTGCCACACGCCAGTAATCGCCCATGCCAACATCAGGAGGGAATATGAAAAGTGTTCGTTCAATCATTACCGGCTTGGTTTTATTGTCAGCGTTATCCCTCCCAGCGGCGGACAACATGCAAGCGTTTCCACCAGCTGAAGCGGGAATGGTTCGCCATGTTCTGCAATTGCCAAAACAGGATGATGAATTCGCTTTCAAAGTGGAACTGATCGTCGGCAAGACGGTCCAGCTTGATGAAGGGAACCGCTATTTCTTTGGCGGTAAGATCGAGGAGGAAACGATTACTGGCTGGGGATTCCCACGCTACAATGTCAGCCAGTTGGGACCACTGGCTGGCACACTGATGGCCATTGATCCGAACGCGCCCAAGGTGAGCCGGTTTATCACGCTTGGCGGCGAACCCTATCTCATCCGCTACAACAGTCGGTTGCCCATCGTGGTCTATGCACCCACTGGTGTTGAAGTCCGGTATCGGATCTGGCGGGCCGGGTCAGAGACAAAAGCGATTAGAAAAGGTTGAGTTCAACCGGCCATCCGGCGCAAACACAGCCATGGGTGAGGCTGATTACGGTTGACGTGATGCCAGTGGCGTTTCACACTCACCGCCGAAACAACGCGTAGTGTGGGCACCCCTGCGGAAAATCTTCGGCAAGTGATGCTGCAAACGGAACAAAACATTGGTAATCGTCTGACCAGCCTAGCTACCATGGTGATGGTGGCACTGGTCGTGGCATTCTGCGCCACCATAATCGCGGGATATTATGTGCCCGCATTTACCGGAGTTGACGAGAACGGTTACCTCTGTGCCGCCCGGCGCATTGCACTGACAAGCAACTCGATAAAACACACGGTTCATCCGCTTGAGTACGTCAGTGAAAATGTCGTCCAGACCGGTGAGGCTGTGTTTTATGCGAAGTATCCACTCGGGTATCCATGGTTGTGTGCGCTTGGTTATTGGATCGCTGGACCGGCCGGAACATTTCTCGTCAATCCCATTCTGGCAATTGCGGCTGTGCTGGGGATGTTTCTACTGGCGCGTGCCATGACCAATGTATTCGCCGGGTTGTTAGCGGCCATTTTGTTGGCAACGAATCCCTGGCATTTGGTGTTTGGAATTTCGGCCGGCAGTCATTCCGGGGCGACGGCTTGCGCCATTTGGGGAATGTATTTCCTGTGGCGCTGGGGGAAATCTGGCGGCTGGGCAAATGCCGTGGCCGCGGGGGTATTAACGGCGTACGCTTACACGATTCGCTATTCCGAGGCGCTATTGGTCTTACCGGTTTTTGCAACAATTGTGTGGAGGTATTTTCAAGAGCGGCAAAGCCTCACGATCACTGAACGAATTCGTCGGCTCACGCGCTGGCGCGTGGAAGCGGCCCTGCTTGGTTTGGCGGCGGTTTGTGCAGTGCTGCCATTACTTATGCATCATTGGTGCGCCTTTGGCGGGCCATTCCGGACGGGATACACCCTGTGTGGCGAATCGACCGGGTTTAGCTGGAAATGGTTCAGCGGAAACTGGTGGTTAATGCTGACGAAGCTTAATACGCCGGGGTTGCTGCTGGTCTTCCCGGTGGGGCTGGCCGGGTTGGCGTACGTGGCAGCGCATGATTACCGGCGGGCCAGTTTGCTTGGATTATGGTGTGGGCCGACAATCCTATTGTACACGGCCTACTATTGGGCGCCATTGTGGGAAGGGGCAGCGTATCTCCGGTTTTTTGTCAGCGTGTTCCCCGCGCTAATCATCAGCGCCCTGATCTTGTTATGTGAAGCGGTCAAGCCACGACCGCTGTGGACAGTCGCGGTGGGAGTGTTCGTTGCGATTATCGCAACATTTAATCTGCGGGCGGCGTTGACTGAGCTGGGCAAAGCGTCTGACCGGCTCCAGTCGGTGCGGGTGATGTGTGACAGCGTACGTCGTCACGTCCCCGATGGCGCGATTATCGTTGCATCGGCTGATGCGCTGAACACCCTTGAATTTATGGGCGACTACGAACTGTATTCCGCCGAGACATTTGACCGCAATTTACTCACTTGGCGCACTGGGACGATGACGAATACCGACCCACATCCGTTTCAGGTACGAAAAGCTCAGGACTTGGATCGCACGCTTGGACGGCTGAACAATGGGCAATTGGCGGCGCTGGAACGTTCCTTGTTGGCCAGTAACATGGCGGCGGGACGGATTGTTACAGTTGTGACGTCGCCTGCCGGTCTGCGTAACTTTCGCGGACGGATGGGCGAGATATTCAGCTATGCACGGCTTACCGAATGGTACCAACTTGATCATGGCTGGAAGAATGACCCACGACCTTCGTTGGCCGCGTTATATCGGCTGCAACCGCGCAACAAGGATGCTCCAATCGTGGAGAATGCCGCCGTCGTCGAAGAGCAGGTGGATCAACAGCAATTCCGGATCAACACAATGCGGGAAGAATTTGACGATCAATACCCCGGTGCCCGGAAAAAGTGGAGCGAGCTGACCGAGCTTGAGCGTCAACTGCAAGCCTTGCGTGACAAGGCCAAACAAATCCAAGCGCGCCGTGCACCAAACTAGACCGGCGCGAACTTAGACTAATTACTGAATCGCGTCCGGAAACGTGAGATTGACATGGCAGCGCTGGAGTTTCACAATCACTGATGAGGACGGAGGCTATATGAAACGCATATTTGCTTACGTGGCGATGGGACTCGTGATGCTGTCAGTCCGGGTGCCGGCAGCCACTGAACTTAAAAAAGCTACCGGTGGGGAGGCAATTCTGCCGCTGGCGACAGGATTGAAACCACCGCGGGATCACATCTCGCTCTACACAGTGCGAACTGGGGCCCCGGTCGGACAAGTAACCTTCGTTTTCGTAAGTGGTGGAAAGAAGTTACAACGCTGTCAAACCGATGGTGCTGGCCGAATTGATTTCCAGCTGGATCAAGTTGGCGAAAAGGTTCACATCCTGTTGATTGATAATCGCTGCGCTTTCCAGGAAATTGCCGATGCGATCGGCGGCGAAGTTTACCAAGCAAAATTGCTCGATCCGTTGCCGGATACCGGGATTGTTATCATCACCGATAAGACCAAGGAAATCACCCTGCCGGGTGCCGGTAAACTGCAAATTTCAACGTACACCGGCGGTGTGGATGGGAAAGGCATATATTTGAGAGGGACGAAGGCGGTCTTTCGCTACCCGCAATGGAGTCCTAAGAATATTAATCCGGGCATTGACGTCCAGCGTGGGGAGCCATTTAACATCATTGATGGCGCAAAGAAATATGAAGTGGCCTATCAGCAGTTGATACCAGAAAAGTATTCCTACCTACGCTATAAACCGATCAAAGATTAGCTCCGCCAACGGCCTGGCCGGTCGCAGTTGTGGCCGTGAAAATGCGGGAGGCAGTTGGCTCCAGCGGCGACATCAATCGCCGGCCGGGTGACTCGGTTTAGTTCCATAAGGCTCTCGATGTCATTAGCTGGATCGTAGATGACTTTCGCAAGTTGGTTGGCTAATCGAAGCAGCGCGCCGATTCTCTGTAAAACTAGCTTGACGCCGCTGAGACTTTGCCAAACACTCATTCTGACCTGAACGGAGAAAATTATGTGTGACCTCTTTCTTGCGGCGCTTTTTGATAGCGCTAAAATGATTCCCTTCCTGTTGGTTATCTACTTTCTTGTCGAATTGTTTGAGCGGCGATTCGGCGGGACCATCAAGCGGCGATTGCAGCAGACAGCGCCAGCCGGCCCGGCACTGGGTGCGGCGTTTGGTTGCGTTCCACAGTGCGGATTTTCGGTTGTCGCCAGTGCGCTGTATGC
>JBAXAT010000232.1:0-3873 GCA_037142335.1 Verrucomicrobiota bacterium
GGCGATCCAGCGCACGGGTGCCACCACCTGCGCCACCGCCTCGCGCCGCACATCTTCACGCTCACGTGCCGTGATGATCATGCCGCTGTACGGCACCGACAGCCGCAACACGGTAATGGCGTGCAAAAAATCCGCGTCGCTGACCAGCCATGGCGATTTCGTGGCCAATGGCGCAGCGCTGGCCGGTTGCAGCCGCGGGAACGAAATGGTGTGCGGACCGATGCGGAACCGCGCCTCCAGTTCGCGGGCATGATGCACCAAGGCCAACACCTCGAACCGCCAGTCATACAAGCCGAACAGCACACCGATGCCTACATCGTCCACACCCGCCTCCAGTGCACGATGCATGCAGGTCAGGCGCCAGCGGTAGTCGGATTTCGGCGTGTTACCGGGGTGCATCCGGCGGTAACTGTCGTGGTGATAGGTTTCCTGAAAGACCTGGAACGTGCCAATACCCGCCCCTTTCAGCAGCCGCAGGTCCTCGATCGGCATGGGGGCCACGTTCAAGTTGACACGCCGGATTTGCGCCACGCCCCGGCGCGTGCGGACCTGCGTGCCGTAAATTGTCCGCAACGCATCGAGCAAATAATCCGTGGAGCTCTCCGGATGTTCGCCGCAGTCGAGAATCAGCCGCTTGTGTCCAATCCCGCCGGCCAGCACCGCCAAAAACATCACACCAATTAGCACCGGTAAGCTCCAACTGGTAGACAGACCAAACCACAGTCGGAGTCGGACGCTTAAACGCTGGGTATTACCGTCAGCCAACATCGCGATTACTTCTAGCCGACAGTCCCCAGAATTACAACCGGTAGTTACTACCAATTTGCGCGCCAGCCGGCTATGCTACCGGCACACTCAATGAAATCGTCCGACTTACCAATCCACGAAATCCGCGCCCGTTTCCTCGCGGCCGCCGGCCAGAGCGGACGGCTCATCCTCACCGCGCCGACCGGCTCCGGTAAGTCCACCCAAGTCCCTCAATTCCTGCTCGATGCCGGTATGCTAGGCACCGGCCAAGTCGTCATCCTCCAACCGCGCCGCTTACCGGCCCGAATGCTGGCCGGCTGGGTCGCTAGTTCACGCGGCGGCAAAGTCGGCGAGGAAGTTGGCTATCAAATCCGATTTGACGATGTCACATCACCGCGCACCCGCATCCGGTATGTCACCGAAGGCGTTCTGCTCCGGCAAATGCTCAACGACCCTAAGCTGCCCGGTATCAACGCCATTCTCTTCGACGAATTTCACGAACGCCATCTCTACGGCGACATCACGCTCGCCCGCGCTCTGCAAATCCAGGAAACCATCCGGCCCGACCTGCTCATCGTCGTCATGTCCGCCACGCTCGACGTTGCCGGCGTGGAAAAATATCTCACCCCGTGCGTCGTCCTTGAATCGCAAGGGCGCACCTTCCCGGTCGACATCGAATATCTCCCCCGCCCGGTCGGCGACCTGCCGGTCTGGGACATTGCCGCCGAGGAACTCGACCGGCGCTTCGACGGCGACGCCTTAATCTTCATGCCGGGCGCATATGAAATCAATCGCACCGTCCAGGCCATCCGCGACCGGCACGGCAGCCGGTTCGTCGTCTTCCCACTCCACGGCGATCTGCCGCCCAACGACCAAGACGCCGCCGTGGCCCGGTACGACCAACCGAAGGTTGTCGTCGCCACCAACGTCGCCGAGACTTCGCTGACCATTGACGGCGTCCGGCTGGTGATTGATTCCGGGCTGGCGCGCATTCCGCGGTATGACCCGCAGCGCGGCATCAACACCTTGCTCATTGAGAAAATCAGCCGCGCCAGCGCCGACCAGCGCGCCGGTCGCGGCGGCCGCACCGCACCCGGTGTTTGCCTGCGTCTCTGGACGGAACGCGAACACGAAGCCCGCGCCGCGCAAGAGTTGCCGGAGATCAAACGCCTCGACCTTGCTGAAGTCGTCTTGACATTGAAAGCCAGCGGCGTGGCGGACGTGAAGAAATTCCGGTGGCTCGAACCACCGGAGCCGAAAGCGTTGGAACGCGCCGAACTCCTTCTAGAAGATTTGGGCGCCACCGACCATCATCGGCAGATTACCGGGCTGGGACGGCGGATGCTGGCGTTTCCGATGCATCCCCGTTATGCACGGATGTTACTGGCGGCGGCGGAATTCGGCTGCGTCCGGCAAGTGGCGTTGATCGCGGCGCTCACGCAAGGCCGATCGCTCCTCACGCGCGGCGAAGGCCGGCAGGTCGGCGACGCCCGCGAAGATTTATTCGGCGGCGAGACAGCGAGTGATTTCTTTGTGCTCATGCGCGCTTGGCGATATGCGGACCGGAATGGCTATGATCTTGGCCGATGCCGGAAGCTCGGGATTCACGCACAGACCGCGCGGCAAGTCGGGCCGCTTTACGAGCAATTCATCCGCATTGCCAAAAATGAGAAACTCGATGTCAGCGAACGCCCGGTGACGAACGAAGCGATTCAGAAATGCGTGCTCGTCGGATTCTCCGATCACCTCGCCTACCGGCTCGATGTCGGAACATTGCGTTGCGCCATCGTCCACAACCGGCGCGGGGTACTGGCGCGCGAAAGCGTGGTGACCGCGCCGTTGTTCGTCGCCACCGAGATTGCCGAGGTGCAAGGCCGGGACCTGAACGTCCTACTCAATCTCTGCACGGCGATTCAGGAAGAATGGTTGCACGAATTGTTCCCTGAGGATTTCACGGCAACAACATTGGTGGAGTTCGACACCACACAACGCCGTGTCACTGCGCGTGAACAACGCCGGTTCCGTGATCTGGTACTGATGGAGAAGTTGACCGCCGCCGTGCCGAAAGAGAAAGCCGCGGAGATTCTCGCCGGCGAAGTAATTGCCGGTAATCTGAAACTGAACAACTGGGATGACACGATCGAGCAATGGATTCTGCGGGTGAACCGGCTGCGGGAATGGATGCCGGACCTGAATCTGCCCGCGCTCACCGACAGCGACCGGCAAACCTTGCTCCAGCAGTTCTGCCTCGGTGCGGTGAGTTACAAGGACATCAAAGATAAGCCGGTCTGGCCGGTTGTGAAGTCATGGCTGTCGGCACAACAGCAGGCATGGGTGGACGAATACGCCCCGGAACGCATCGAACTCAAAGCCACGCCGCCCAAGCCACCGCGCCGCGCGAAGGTCACCTACTCCGCCGACGGCCCGCCGAAGCTCGCGGCCCGCATCCAGGATTTGTACGGCACCAAGTCATTGACGATTGCCGGCGGACGAGTGCCAGTCTGCATTGAAATTCTCGCCCCGAACCAACGCCCGGTACAAGTCACCGAGAATCTGGCCAATTTCTGGCGCGAGACCTACCCGAAGCTCAAACAGGAATTGCAGCGAAAATATCCGAAGCACGAGTGGCGGTAGCGGAGGCGCGGCAAGTGCCGAAGTGCTTATGTGTGTAAGTGGCCAAGGCAAATAAAGAGAATCGCCAGCGCGGCGATGGAACATGTCCCGACCTTTTCCATTCGCCTTACGACAAACCTCAGCCACGCCACCTATCAACGCGGCCGAACCGTTTAGAGTTTCTCCAGAAACTCAATACGCACGCTCTGGAAATACTTTCGCTGCTGACTCGCCAAAGCCTCATGCTGTGGATTTCGCTCGAACAACTTCAATGCCTGCTGGGCCGCGTCCAACGTTGGAAATTCACATTCCCAGATCAATGTGTTCGTTGGCAGTGCTGAGGCAATCGGTTTGTAGCGGACGCCTTTCGGAAATTCACAACAGCGTTTCTCCAATGCGGTGAACTTTTTTTCGAGAACAAGAAACTCTTGCTCATGCGCCATGTCGTACGTCTGTAGAATTCTCATTTTGATGGCCATTGGTAGATCCTTTCGACTCCCCGGTCTGCGCGAT
>JBAXAT010000233.1:0-3835 GCA_037142335.1 Verrucomicrobiota bacterium
ACCTAGAAAGTCGCGTTGCCGGGCATAGACTTGGTCCACGGCGACCTGGTCGAGTGACTGGCGTTCGATCAGGCGCTCGATACTGAAGTCGTCGCCCAAGGTGAGATAGAAGTCGGGCGCGTCCTGTACCACATTGCGCAACGTCTGCGCGTAGAGCCTGGCATCGAACATCTTGCCGGCCCGCTCAGGATGCGAGTCGCCCTGCAGGGCGAACGTGAAGGCGCTCCCGGGCGCGCGTTGGGTGTGGAACGTGCCTTCCTGAGTTCCCACGCGGTAGTGGTACCGCGTGTTCGGCGTCAGCGACCCAAGCTCAAACTCGACCGGTATTACTGGATTGATGATTCGCGCGTCCGTCTTCACTGTGTAAGTTCCCGGCTTCGTGCCGTACTCGACGTGCGCCTCGATCTTCGTTGCCGACAACACGCTCAAGGTGATTGACCGGTCAGTGGGTCGGCCGAGGGCCAGGGACAACTTCGCCGCGCTCCCTGATGCATGGTCCTGGGCGTGAAGCGTGCCCAGGCCGGAACTTAACAGCAAAATGGCGGCATAAATCGCGCCGGTTATTTTTTGTCTCACAGGTCCATTTTCTATCCGGTATTCTTTCACGGAGCGATTACTTATCGTTTGGAGGCCGAGGCTCAGCGCCTTCGTGGTTGAGGTTCCCGACCGGTGCGGGGAATCGCGTGTAGTCTACACTGAGTTCAGCACTGCCGATAACGAGGTCCCGCATGGCGGCGAGCAGGACTTCCCGGCTGACTTCCGCCGGCGGGACAGCGATCTGCGGTGGGGCAGCCAGGGCATAGACTGTGTAGATGTAGGTCTTGGTGCCCGGCCCTTTGGAGTGCGGCGGGGCATATTCGGTTTTTCCGTTGACGCTGTTGTTGCCTAGTGTGCCGACGCCTTTGACGTTTTTCGGCAGGCGATTCACACTTGCGGGAATATCATAGAGCAGCCAGTACCACTTGATCTTGTCGGGGGCCATGTGGTGCATGATCACCGCGTAACTCTTCGTACCAGCCGGCGCGCCGCTCCATTCGAGTGGTAGTGTCGCGCTAGCTCCGTCGCCGGTGTATTCAGTGGGGAGTTGGCCGCCATCGACCACCGCAGGACTACGCAGCACAAACGTGGTGGCGGTGGACGCTGCGGGTGAGGCTAGCGCAACCGCACCCGCGCCACCGCTCAGCAAGACGGCGATCAGCAGGAATGTCGGGACACGATTCATTTTCGTCCCGCGCTGGCCAACTTGGGTGGGAAGAAGAAGGAATCGGTATTCGGCAACTGCACTGCGTCCTGGACGGGAGTAGAGTAGATGTAGGCGGGGGCGCTCGTGTAACCGTCGAGATTGCGCAGTTTCAGGAGCGCTTGGCGCTGCTCCGCCGTCAAGGCCCGGTTGACCTTGGCGAACGCCGCCGCGTAGTAGTAGGACATCTCGCCGTCGAGTTCCCCATAGCGCAGGCCGAGGGCGAGCACCTTCGCCTTGTCCGCCACTTCGCCTTTGAGGGGTTTGCGGAGTTCCGTGGCAATGGCGCGGCGCACCGTCACGAGCTCTGTCAGAGCCGGGCGTTGGAGATCGGGAATGGCGGTAATATTCCGCCGTTGCCCATCGCTCAGGATCTCCAGGAATGTTTTCCCGCTGTCGCCGGTGATGGAAGTGCTGATGTCATAGTCCCGCTTACCCATGGCCGGCATGTCTTTCATGTAAAACCCGCCGAAATATGTCCCGTGGCGTTCGGGACAGAAATAGGTGTCGGCGGTGATTGACCCGGCATACCAACTGAAGAATTCGCTCGCATAGGTCATGTAGGCCACATTGACGAGCTTGTCCGTGCCGCGGGGCAGCTTGTACTGGTCCATGTCAACTTCCGGCCAGGTGTTGAAGTCGCCGAACTTCATTTTGGCGAGGTAACTTTTCTGTTCGGCAGTCAGTGAGGCGGCAATTTTGCCGTAGACTTCGGCCCGCGCGTAGCTCAATTCCGCATCGAAGGCGAAGAGATTGCCGACATACTGAACCACCGAGTTTTTGTTGAGGCCCTGACTGCCGGCGGGAATCTCGCTGTTCAATTCGCGGCAGAAAGCTTTGATCAGTGGCCAGCGCTTCCGGGCGAAATCATTTAACTGTTCCGCTTCGCGGCGGGCCATGGTCGCGAACGTCTGGCGCTGCGCGTCATTCAATATCTTCAGCACATTCCCAGCCACGCGGTCTAGGAACATTGGGTTATGTCCCTTCTGGGCGACGTCGATGTCCCGCATGTATTGGAACCCGAAGAAGTCGCAAACTTTGCCGGGGGGAATAAAGGTGGCGGCGCCAAAATCGCCAGTGATGAAGGCTAATCCACTGAAAGCAATGGTGTGCAACTGGGCCTGATCCGACATTGCTTGTTCGATGGAGTACCGTTGCGCGCTTTCGCGCGGCGGCCGCTCTTGCGCCGGGGCGCTGAGCGCCGATAATCCCAATACCAGTGCTGTAATCAACAGTTCTTTTTTCATCGATTGTTCCTTTCGGTTATTTGCTGGCAGGCTCGGGCTTATTCACTGGCCGGACGCTGACGATTCGCTGGCTCTTCGCCGCCACCAGCCTTCTCGTCGGGGCGCCGCGGTGGCCGCATTTGCTTTAACTTCTCCAGTTGCGCGGGTGTCAGGATCGTCTCCATCTTGGTTTTGACCTCGGCCTCCAAATCAGCCACTTGCTTTTGTTGGTCAACGGTCAGGTTCAATTGTTCTTGGGCACGTGGTGGCAAAATGTGAAACCCGCCTGGACCGGGCCCTAGGTTGCCTCTGGTCGGGGATGGATGATTGGTATCTTGCGCGCGGACATTGAGCGTTAACACTGCGAGTGTTACTGCGACGGCGATGACTGCGATTGTCATAGGTTGTTCCTTTCGTTTGGTTTCATTGACGATTACGTTGCTACGCCTAGTACTTCGCAGTACCGTTCCTGTTCTTGGTAGCGGTGTAGTGGAGTTGGGATTCGGTGGCGAAGGCTTCGCTGCCGACGAGAACCATGACCGGCAGGGCGACTTGATAACCAGCCCGGGCTGAGATGTTGGTATTGTGCAAGCCATACGCGTCCCACGGATCACGCCAAATGCCTTTGCTTAACGTCGCTGCCACCGTCCACCGGGCGGTGCTCGGGTTATACGTCAGCTGGCAGGTTCCCAAGATACCTGTGCGCTGGCCTTTGCGATTCAACAAGTACAAGATCGCCCGGCCGCGG
The DNA here is from genome assembly GCA_037142335.1 of Verrucomicrobiota bacterium. Classification (GTDB taxonomy): domain Bacteria; phylum Verrucomicrobiota; class Verrucomicrobiia; order Palsa-1439; family Palsa-1439; genus CAINDI01. Next base: position 3,215 of record JBAXAT010000233.1, read on the forward strand.
CTGTCCAAGGCAAACGACCGTTGCGCCCCGGCAATGTCGACGATGACAGCGGTATGATTGGTTGGGGTAAATTCCCCGAGATCCAATGTGGCCGTGACACTGCACGTGTCGTTGCTCAGCTTCACGAGGTTAACCGTGGGCCGCAGCTGGGTAAGCGTGAGCGGACCATAGCTCAAGGCCGCATCGAGGAATAAATAGTCGGTGTCAGCAATGTACGGCGTGAGAACGCTTTGATCTGTGATGGGGCTCGAATAGAGGAACGGCGTGGTGCACGTGGTGTAGTCGAACGGGGTTCCATTGGAATAAGTGCCGGACATAATGGATTGGCGCAGGGCAGCGAGATTGGTCTTTTGGCCGGCCGTTAACGTGTTGTAGACCTGCGCAAAGACTGTGGCGTAGTTGTAGTTATTCTCTCCGTCCAAGTCCCCATAGATTCCCGAGAGCGTGAGCACCTGACTCTGGACAACATTGCTGGTCGCCAGCGACGTGAGAAGGCTACGCAATAAGGTGGCGATTTGTGTCCGGGTCTGGACGATGTTGGTGGTGCCGGCGTAGAGATTGTTTCGCTGTGTATCCACCAGACTCGATATCAAAGCGGCCTGCGTGGGGGTGACATAACTC
>JBAXAT010000234.1:0-3828 GCA_037142335.1 Verrucomicrobiota bacterium
CCTGCGCATACCGGCACACAACCTGCCGCTTTACGATTGGCTGCGCCAGGATATCGGTCAAACCACGGCAAACCTGACCACCGGCAAGTTGTTGGAGCAAGGCCGCCGCCCGGTTGCTCGCCCAAACTACACCGCCAATGTCTGCACCACGTTCAAACCGGTAACTCGAATCACTCGCCAAGCCCAACCGCTTGGAAGTCTTGCGGATATTCGCCGGCACAAACCACGCGCTCTCCAGCAACACGTCGGTAGTCGCAGCATTGATCTCGCTATTCTTGCCGCCCATGATTCCAGCCAATGCCACCGTCCGCTCGGCATCGGCGATGACCAGCATCTCGCCAGTCAACTCATGCCGGCTGTCGTCAAGCGCCGTGAACGTCTCGCCGACATTGGCGCGGCGCACGATGATTTGTTTGCCGGCCAGTAAGTTGTAATCAAACGCATGGAGCGGATGCCCGCTTTCGAGCAATACATAGTTGGTGATGTCCACGACGTTGTTGATCGAGCGCAAGCCGACCTTTTCTAGAATCTGTTTCAGCCAAGCGGGACTGGGGCCAATCTTTACGCCGCGAACCAATCGCGCCGTGTATCGCGGGCAAAGGTCAGGCGCGTCCACGCGCACCGCCGGCAACTCAGTGCCGGCCTCGGTCAGCGCAATCTCCGGCATGCGCAACGGATTACCGGTCAACGCTGCAATCTCACGGGCGAGACCAATCACGCTCAGCCAATCGGGACGGTTCGGTGTGACTTCAATGTCATAGACCGTGTCACCGGGGCCAAGGTATTCCGCAAACTTCTTTCCGACTGGCGCATCCGCCGGCAGGATGAGCAAACCATCCTCGCCTTTCGGCAGGCCGAGTTCTTCCGTCGAACACATCATGCCTTGCGACTCGATGCCGCGCAGCTTTGAGACCTTGATGGCGAACCCAGCCGGCATCGTTGCGCCCGGCAAGGCCAGCGGCACCTTGTCGCCAACCTTGTAATTCTTAGCCCCGCAAACAATCTGGCGCTCGGCGGTGCCGTCGTTGACGCGGCAGACCGAAAGCTTGTCGGCGTTCGGATGTTTATCGCTGGCGAGAATCTGCGCGATGACAACTTGCTCCGGAATCTTGCCGCCGAGACTGACCATGGACTCAACTTCGATGCCGGCAAAGGTCAGCTTCTCCGCCAACTCCGCCGGCGACCAGTTAAAGTCCACGTACTGCTTGAGCCAGTTGTAGGTGAATTTCATTTGTTAGCGATATTTGGCCGGAAGGGTTTTTCCTTTTACGGCACTTTGACAGGCAAGGTCGAGAATGTGAATCGGCCGCCGCGCCCACTCGCCGGTAATGACCAGCTTCGTGCTCTTGGTGAGATGGTCGGCGATGTTCTGGTAGAACCGCCAGCCTTCGTTCTGTGGATTCCCGTAACGCGTGGTGGTCGTAACATTGCCTTCGCGCTTGATGAGTTCATTGGCGCCCCAATCGAACACATAGGAACCTTCCGTGCCGGTCACTTCGAGGAACCCGCGGCGTGGATTCGAATCCAAGCACGTAATCACAAGCGACAACGCAACGCCGTTGCGGAATCGCACTACGGCGTAGCCTTCGTCTTCGAAGGTGTCGGCCTTCCATTTTGTCTGCGGAGCCCAATAACCGCGCTTGGCGAAGCCGGTCACTTCCACGATGTCGGACTTGATCAATTGCAGGCTGTATTCGAGCAAGTGCACGCCCCAATCGTACAGAATGCCGCCGGACATGGTCTTGCTGGTGCGCCACCAATCGCCGGGCTTGCCCCGGTTGCCCATGTAGGCCGCGACGCGCACGATGTCGCCGACACAGCGCTCTTTGGTGATGTTCTGTGTGCCCTGTAAAATCACGCCGTCCCAATGCCGGTTATGGTAAGTGGAAACAATCACGCCGGATTTCTTTGCGGCGGCAATCATCGCATCGCATTCGGTGGTATGGATCGCCATCGGTTTCTCGCAGACCACATGCCGACCGGCGCGCAAGGCTTCCAAGCCCAGCGGCGCGTGCGTGTTGTGCGGCGTGATCATCGTCACCAAGTTCACATCCGACTTCTTCAACATCTCCGTCAACGACCGGTACGTCTGGATGCCGGGGAAATCATTCATGGCGACTTCGAGCCGGGTCGGATCCAGTTCCGCCACGGCGACCGGAGTCATCCCGGCGCGCTTCATCTCGCTGAGATGCGCTTTGCCCATGTTAAACGCGCCGCCGTAACCGACGACGCCCACCTTGATGTCACTGGCTTTGGAAAAATGTTTCATAGTGGGCGAGATATTGCGGACTGCGCTCAGAATGTCAACGCGGAACCGGTAGCATGTCACCGACAAATCTTTCCTGCGCTTTGTTGACATAAGTCAATTCGCGACGGTCCGAGTATGGTAGAGTCAGTGCAATTCACAAGCGGTCAACTTGGCAAGGGGAACTAAATTATGTTTTGTAATCAATGCGAACAGTCATTTTGCGGCACAGGCTGCAACAACAACGTCGGCATCTGCGGCAAGGACGAAGACGTCCAATCGGTGCAGGAGTTGATCCTGTACGGGCTGAAAGGCATGGCCGCCTACGCCAATCACGCCCGCCGGCTCGGCAAGTCGGATGAATCCGTCAGCGCTTTCATCGAGGAAGCCCTCTTCTCGACGATGACCAACGTCAACTTCGACATCAACGCCCTCTTCGAGATCGCGCTCGAACTCGGCCGCAAAAACCTCCGCGTCATGGAACTGCTCGACGCCGGGCACATCGAACATTTCGGCAAACCCGAACCGGCCACGGTCACCGAAGGCACGCAAGCCGGTCCCGGCATCCTGATTACCGGTCACGACCTGCTTGATCTGGCCGACCTGTTGAAACAACTCGAAGGCACCGACATCAAAGTGTACACGCACGGTGAAATGTTGCCGGCGCACATGTACCCGAAGCTGCACAAACACCCGAACCTTGCCGGTCATTACGGCACGGCGTGGCAGAACCAAGAAGAAGAGTTTGCCATGTTCCCCGGGCCGGTCATCGCGACGACGAATTGCGTCTTGATCCCACCGGCACAGTACGCGAAACGTATCTTCACCACCCGCGCCACCGCGGTACCGGGCGGGACGCGGATCAAGGACAATGATTTCAGCCCCGTCATCGCCAAGGCGCGCCAATGCCAGCCATGCAAAGCACACGTGGTCGGCAAATCGCAGGTCGGGTTCCACCGGCAAGTCCTGCTCGATCTCGCACCAACGATTGTTAAAGCCGTTAAGGAAGGCAAGATCAGCCGGTTCTTCGTCATCGGCGGCTGCGACGGCGCTGAGCCGGGCCGCAATTACTTCTCCGACTACGCGCAAGCCACGCCCCCGGATTCATTCATCCTCACGCTCGGCTGTGGCAAGTTCCGGATCCGCAACCACGACCACGGCCAACTCCTCGGTCTGCCGCGCCTGCTCGACATGGGCCAGTGCAACGATGCCTACGGCGCCATCCAAGTCGCCGTCGCCCTTGCCGGCGCGTTCGGCTGCAGCGTGAACGAACTGCCCTTAACGCTGGTGATTAGTTGGTTTGAACAGAAAGCCGTGGCGGTGCTGCTGACCTTGCTCTCGCTGAACATCCAAGGCATCACGCTCGGGCCGACGCCGCCTGCGTTCATCACGCCGGCCGTGTTCAAGATTCTTCAGGACAAATACAAACTCCGGTTAATCGGTCAGGATGCCAAAGCTGACCTCGCCACAGTGACCGGCCGCAACTAAACCAAGCTGGAACGAAACTGCCTGTTACACTGAGCTTGTTGAGGGGTCTCAGAGATTCCTCGACAAGCTCGGAATGACGAACTCTTTTTTATTCT
>JBAXAT010000235.1:0-3825 GCA_037142335.1 Verrucomicrobiota bacterium
GGGCGGCGTTTTCAATTCAGGCGGCACGTCCGCCGAAGATGTCCTCATACAAATGAATGATGGCCAGCATCGCCAGCGGCCCGGTAATAATAAGGCCAATGCCGCAAGCGAGGATACCGGCAGCGCCAAGTAGGCCGATAACGAGGACGAAGGCGAACACGCTCCACCAATGTTTCCGGACTTGCGCGCGGCTGAGTTTCATGGCGTCCCAGAAACCGATTTGTTTGTCCACGACCAGCGGGATGGCGAACATCCAACAGGTGCCGATGTAAATCGCGATACAAATTGCGACGAGCAAAAGGAGTCCGCCGATGCACGCCAGCCCGATTCCCAGCGCCTGTGGCGCATGTGAGCCGTGTCGAGCCGCCGCAGTGATGGCGATGCCGATGCCAAGCATGATGGCACCCGGAAGAACGAATGCTAGAGTGATCAAAGCCGGTACGATGTGCGCCAGAATGAGGTTGCCAAAACTGCGTTTGAACCCGGCAAAGATGTCGCTCACCTCGGCAGGCTGCTTGCGAACGACGTTCAGGAAAAGCCAGTACAAACCGCCAGCGAGGGGGCCGGTGAGGATGAGTTGGGCGATGCTGCCGAGGATTCCGACAATGGGAATGGCGCTGATGAGGGCAATGCCGATGACGATCAGTCCGTACAAGAGAGAGAGCCGCCGATGAGGATGCCGAGATTGTTCTTCAACACTTCCCATGCGCTGGATACGGAACTGCCGATGTCGGGTTGGTAATCGCTCGCCGCCAAGCCGTTGATGTCCACCGTTGCAGTGGCCGGAGGCGGTGAGGTTACTCCGATCCCGCTGACCGCGAAACCGGCGAATTCAGGAAGCGAACCCAACGATTGCCATGTGGTGGCGCCTTCGGGGAGAATCTGGGTCTGCGCGCTGGCGCGGCCTTCAGTAATCCATTGACGGAGTTGATCTGCTGAAACGGGACCGTATTCGCGGCCATCGCCGCCAATGATCTTGTACATCAGGATTACCAGTACCTGTCCTTATTCCGGAAAATATACAGCAGTATCCAGACTATAGCCCATGACCCACAGGTACAAAGGGTGATGATACCATGCAAGACGTGCGGAAAATTTTGTTTCTGCTGCACTGCTACACCACCGCCGCCACCACCGCCACCACCGCCAGCATTCATGAATACCATTGGTTTATCGTTCGCCCGCTTTGCCTCCTCGGCAGCTCTCAGGGCGATATCAACGGTTTCACCACAATGTTTACACTTCTTTGCTTCAGGCAGAATCTGTTCGCCGCAAAAAGGACATGCTTTGCTCGATCTAATCGGAGGTACAGTTTCCTCGGCCATAATAATTCTCCTTGATTTGGGTTGTTGTCTATCTTTCCGCTTCTTGGCGGTCAGAATAGGGCTGACAAGTATTCACTGTCAAAACAAAAAATGGGAAACAGGAGCCGCAGGGCGCAGTTCACGGCACCAACGCCGTGAAAGGATACCCCGGGATATTGCGAACGACGCCAAACGTCAAAATGATCGCAAACGCCACCCGCACCCAGACCGGCCGCACTTGGCTGGCGGACCGGCGCACGACCAGATAGCCGAGGACCGGCAGCGCGAGCACTGCCAACGGATTGAAGTGAAGCGCGTCCGCCAGATTGCCGTGTAGCAATTGATGTAGCGCCCGCGTCGAACCGCAGCCCGGGCAGTACAATCCCGTCAACTTATGGAAAAAACATGGTGGGTACAAAGCGCATTGAGTTGGGTTTACCGTGTACAACAACGCTGCAAGAGCCACGATGCCCAGCGCCACGGAGCTGAAAACAATAATCCGCAATCGAGAGATATTCGGGCGAATTTTCATTTTCTTACAGTATCCATCATCATTAGAATGGCAGACCAGTACACTATCAGAATAATCATGTTGATTACGGTACCGAGAATCGACAGCACTAACCCCGCTACCGCTAGGCCCTTGTCTGGGAACTCAGTTGGGCGCTTTTTGATTTGGGAAATACCAATACTTGAGAAGATGATGCCTAAAGGTCCCAGCAGTAAGCTGCAACATTGGAATATCGAGAGTATGCCCAAGACGAATCCCGCGACCGCCATGCCATTTGATTTCTGGCTTCTAAATGACTCGCAAGGAACTACCAACGGCGGGGTTTGAGAACGTGTGGAGAATTCCGGCAGCGCGCCGAGCGGTTTCCAATCAGTCGTGCCGTCGGCGCGGGTGTTGGTTTGGGTGTTGATGCGGCCTTCGGTGAGCCAACGGCGAATCTGTTCGGCATCCACCGGGCCATATTCGCGGCCATCTGCGCCAATGATGTAGTACATGGTGTTCTTCTCCGAGTGGGACGAGGCTACGCCAGCGCCTTGCGGATGGCGAGTCTCAATTTGTCGAGGCCTTCGCTCTCCAGTGCGGAGATTAGTAGAACGGGCGTCCCGCCCGTTCGCTGCTTGCCGGATTTCAACGGGCGAGACGCCCGTTCCACTATCTTTCGCTTGAATGCGGCGAGGTTCTTCTTCGATTGCGGCAAGTCCATCTTGTTCGCAACCACCAACCGCGGTTTCTGGAGTAGTTCCTTGTTGTAAAGTTTCAGTTCGTCGAGTAACTGACGGTAATCGTCCCACGGTTTGCGGGCGTCTACGCCGGCCATATCGATTAAGATGAGTAACAACCGGCAGCGTTCGATATGCCGGAGAAAATCGTAACCGAGACCACGACCAGTGTGCGCGCCATCGATCAAGCCGGGAATATCCGCCATCGTCATTCGGGTGTAATTCGGTAGATCAATCAGTCCGACATTTGGTGTTAGCGTTGTGAATGGATATGCCGCAATCTTCGGATGCGCGCGTGTCATTTTCGAGAGCAGCGTGGACTTGCCGGCGTTCGGGAAACCGACCAAGCCGATGTCGGCGAGGGTTTTTAATTCCAGCTCGGCGTGGAGTTCTTCGCCCGGTTCACCGTACTCAAACTCGCGTGGTGTTTGATGTGATGAGCTTTTGAAGGATGTATTACCGCGCCCACCACAGCCGCCACCAACCAAAATGTATTTCTGACCGTCCTCGATGAGATCCGCAACGAGTTCGCGCTCCGGTAATTCGACTGATTCTTCTTCTACCGGCTGCGCTTGCAAGTCTTCTGCGGCTTCTGCTGCAGCAAGCGCAAGTTTGGCCCGACCGGGTCGGTGAGGAATGCCGAGCATTGATGGGTTTTTGAAATCTTCTTCCTCAGTTGCCGCAGCGGGCCGGTAACGTTGGTAACCAAGGTGCCGGGTTGGTCGGGTCAGGCGAAATACTTGCGTGCCGATTGGAACCTTAAAAAGCTTATCCTTGCCGCTGCGCCCGGAGCAGTCCTTGCCTTGGCCGTGACCACCGTTGTCGGCGACCAAACGCGGTGAGAAATGGTAGTCGGACAGGTCGGTGATGTTTTTATCGGCAATCAAGATGATGTCGCCGCCGGCGCCACCATTGCCGCCGCTAGGGCCGCCCGAGTCCTCGAATTGTTCTCGACGAAATGCGACGCAACCATTGCCGCCGTTACCGGCCTTGGCACGAATTCTAACTTTATCTACAAACATGCCGCTAAGATAGCGGAGAAAGCGGCTAGCGGAAAGCGCAAAACAAACAGGCGAGTGCCAATGGGCTCACGGAGTTGTGCTGCCGGTACAAGTTTGAGTCGGGCGGGAGTGGGCGTTGTTGATTGCCAACGTTATCCAGTAGACTTGCGCCACTGGACCCTCACCGTGAACAACGCCCGTCTCCCAATTGGCCCGTTCCGCCCTCCTTCCCGTTGTGTTCAGATCAAAGTTGTTTTGTAAAATGTGCGTTCAACGCTATGCGGTTATGC
>JBAXAT010000236.1:0-3805 GCA_037142335.1 Verrucomicrobiota bacterium
ACCGGCGACTCGCTGAAATTCGACATGATGATTGTGGTAACAGAGGATTTGGCCGGCTTCATACAATGCCTTGCCGGCAGTGTTGAGGCGCCTACAAAAATCTTTGATAGTTTCGAGCGTCGCTAGGTTGATGCCGCTGGGGTACGGATACGCAGTAATTAGACAATTAAGTTTCTTGAGGCGCGCCACAATCGCTTGCGGCTCGTTGAGGATTTTATCACCCGGTTCATGGGTGGCACAAATGGTCAGGCCGTTGTCCCGGCAGAGCTCGCAAAGTTCCTCTTCAGAAATCGGCCCCAACCCGCTCAGCTGGATGGCTTGATAGCCGATGTCGTGAACCTTTTTCAGGCTAATAGCAATGTCCGCCGGGGTCTTGAGAAAATCGCGGACGGTGTAGAGCTGGGCAGCGAGTTGATTGGTTTTTATTTGTTGAATCCCTTCGTAAATTCTTCGTCGGAAACCGTGCCTGGTTTGACTTCCTTTTTTGTGAATCGGGAATTTTTGACGAGCTGTTTGAGGGTGCGTTGGTAGGCGGCACCATCGAGTGGTAGCTCAATGGTTTTATTCTTTAGCGAAGAGTAAAGCATCGCATTGCCAAGCTCGACGGAATTCAACCCCTCCGCAGCTGGAGCAATCAGCGGCGTGCCGTCGATGATGGCATCCACAAAGTTCTGAATGATAGCATTGTGCTGGCCGCCATGGTCATTATTGAGTGGAAATGCCGTCGTCTGATTGGGCGGCACATTGAAGAGCGATGCTGTGCTCCGGCTAAATTCGGTAGTTGGCACTTCGTTACGAGTGAAGGTGATGACGTTATTTTCGTAGACCAGCTTGCCGTTTTCGCCGGTAATTTCGAGGCGATTGGTGCCGGGTGCTTCTCCGGTGGTGGTGATGAAAACCGCAGTCGCACCGGACGCGTATTCCATGTACGCGGTAACGTCGTCTTCCACTTCAATCTGGTGGTACTTGCCGAGACTACAGAAGGCCCGGACGCGCTGCGGCATACCACAAATCCATTGGAATAGATCGAGATTGTGCGGGCACTGGTTGAGAAGCACGCCACCACCTTCGCCGGCCCAAGTCGCGCGCCAACCACCGGACGCATAATACGCCTCACTACGAAACCAATTTGTGATGATCCAGTTGGCCCGGCGAATTTCCCCGAGTTCGCCACCGCGGACTAGTTCGCGGATTTTTATGTAATATGGGTCGGTGCGCTGGCAGAACATCTCCGAGAACACCAGTTTAGTTCCAGCATGCCCGGCAATGAACCGCTCACAGTCGGTCTTGTGGACGGCAAGCGGTTTTTCGGAGAGGACGTGGATGCCAGCCTGAAACGCCGCAAGCCCAATTGGTGGATGCGAGTAGTGCGGGGTAGCGATGAGGATGGCGTCTACGAGATCAGACTTGAGGAGTTTTTTGTGCGACGCAAACTGCGGCAGATTGGGATAATCTTTGAAGCGCGCTGGGTCCGTGTCGCAGATTGCGCCGAGCACACAGCGATTGATTTTGTTGGCTAAAATGCTCTTGGCATGGGCACCACCCATATTCCCCAATCCGACGATTCCGAGACGGACTTGATTCATATTAATTATCCTTTACCAAATACGGTGCGGCTTCGTTGTGTTTTTTATGCGTCGTGGTTTTCTTAAACTTGGATGCCGCGCACAACTGCCGCAGTTGTCGCTCAAACCCCGCATCATCCAGAGGCAGCGTTACCGGCGCATTCGTGAGTGAGGACCACAACATCGCGTTGGCCAATTCCACAGCACCGACACCTTCCGCTGCCGGTGCGACCAACGCCTGACCGTCAAGAATCGCCTCCACAAAATTCTGCAGTACCGCGCTATGCTGGCCACCGTGATTCGGAAACTCAAACACCTGTTCCGTTTGTTTAGGCAAAGCGTAATATTGCGGCGATTGCCGGCAAAAGTCGCTGACCGGTCCATCGGTTTGCGCAAAGCGTAAGACGCTGTTTTCGTATATCAACCGACCGCGGTCGCCGGCTACTTCCAGACGATTCGTGCCGGGTGCTTCGCCGGTCGTAGTAGTAAAGACACCGGTCGCGCCGTTGGCATATTCCATAACCGCAGTCACAGCGTCTTCGACTTCGATGGAATGATACCGGCCAAAACCGCAAACCGCACGAAGACGCGCCGGAATCCCGAACATCCATTGCCAGAGATCAAGGTTGTGCGTGGCCTGATTGAGCAATACGCCGCCACCTTCGCCATCCCAAGTCGCACGCCACCCGCCTGAATTGTAGTACGCATCGGTACGGAACCAGTCGGTAATCGTCCAACTCAACCGGCGCAATTCGCCTAGCTCACCGCCGCGCACCAACGCGCGAATTTTTTGAAAGTAAGGGTCGGTGCGTTGGTTTAGCATTGCCGCGAAAACTTGCCGTGGATTCGTATGCGCAGCAAGCAACCGTGTGCAATCGGCCTTATGAACCGAAATCGGTTTCTCGGTCAGCACGTGTAAACCTTGCTGAAGCGCGTCCGCACCGATTGTCGTGTGGTCGTAATGCGGCGTTGCGATAATTACCGCATCCACCAATCCCGACCGGATGAGTTCCCGGCTATCAGTGAAGCGTGGCAAGCTCGGAAACTGCGCCAATTGCTCCGCATCCAAATCACCGACCGCAGCCAACGATGCACGCGCGATCCGGCCTTCGGCCAATACACGCGCGTGATGCGCCCCCATATTGCCGATGCCGATAACTCCACAACGAACAAATTTCATCACAGCGTGATACGGCGTGCTGAATGGTGCGTCAACTGGAAAAACTAGCCTTACCGGTGCTGTCCCGGTATATTACACCAATGCACTACCGGAAATTTGGTCGTACCAATTTGCAGATGCCAGTCATTTCTTGCGGCGGGATGCGATACCAACACGCTTGGAAAGACATTGAACCGAGCGAGGTGCCGGCAGCCAATCAAGCCAACCTCGAAGCCTGCATCCATCGCGCGCTTGAACTCGGCATCAATCACATCGAAACCGCGCGCGGCTATGGCTCCTCGGAAATGCAACTCGGCAACGTGCTGCCGAAATTGCCGCGCGAAAAAATCATCGTCCAAACCAAAGTCGCCCCCACCGCTGATCCCTCCGAATTCCGTCAGACATTTGAAAAATCGATGCAGCTCCTAAAATTGGACTCCGTGGATCTGTTCAGCCTGCACGGCATCAACAACGACGAGACGCTCAATTGGGCCATTCGAAAAGGCGGTTGCCTCGACATGGCTCGGCAATTCCAAAAAGAAGGCCGGTGCCGGTTCATCGGCTTCAGCACCCACGGCGTGCCGCGCGTGATTTCGGAGGCAATCAATACCGGCGAATTCGACTACGTCAACCTCCACTGGTATTTCGTCAACCCGCTCAACTGGTCATGCGTCACCGACGCGACACGGCAGAACATGGGCGTCTTTATCATCAGTCCGAACGACAAGGGTGGCCAACTCCAAACGCCGGTACCAAAGATGGCCGACCTTTGCCGGCCGTTAACCCCGATGCAATTTAACGACCTCTACTGTCTCGCTCGTCCGCAAGTGCACACTTTGAGCTGCGGTGCCGCGCGACCGACCGATTTTGACGAGCATATCCGCGCCCTTGAGTTTTACGACCGCATCCCAGTCACCATCGCGCCTATCGAAGCCCGGTTGCGTACGGAGTTAGAACGCTTTCACGGTCGGGATTGGTGCGCACAGTGGTTTGCCGGCATACCGGAGTTTGACCAAATTCCAGGGCACGTTAACGTCCTCGAAATCTTGCGCCTCTGGACCTACGCCAAAGCACTCGACCT
>JBAXAT010000237.1:0-3805 GCA_037142335.1 Verrucomicrobiota bacterium
GTCGCGATTTCCCAATGGTGCGTGGTCGGTACAACAAATTTCATCTAAACCACGGTCGATGGCGATGCGGGCATAATCGACCGGTTCCTGCGTACCATCGGTCAGGCGTGTGTGCATGTGGTAATCGAGCAACATGCCGGTAATGTAAAGTGGAGACGGTTGCAGGACAAGTCTTGTCCTGTGGGATTTTTTTTACTAACTTATGGTAGATGAAGAAAGCGTTCATGCCGTTGGCACTAATTATGATCGTGCTGTTGGCGCTGATTGCAGCAGCATTCTGGTATTCGCAAAAGGAAAGCGACAACTGGCCGTTCGCCAGCCAACATCACCATTGACCAGCATGCGCAAAATCCTTATCGCTCCCTCAATTCTCGCGGCCGATTTTGGCCAGTTCACGGCGGAGGCCAAACGCACGGAACTTGCCGGCGCTGACTGGTTACATTGCGACGTGATGGATGGAAATTTTGTTCCGAACATCACGTTCGGACCAGATGTTGTGGCCGCATTGCGCAAAGCCACCAAACTGCCACTCGATGTTCATTTAATGATCGTACGACCAGATTTATACGCTGAATACTTCCTCGATGCCGGCGCTGATAACTTAATCGTACACGTCGAAGCCCAACATGACATTGCGAAAACGCTGGCAACTATCCGTAGCCGCGGCAAGCACGCCGGACTCTCATTAAACCCGGCAACACCGGCGACGAGAATTTTTCCATTCCTTGATCAAATTTCAGAAGTACTTGTGATGACAGTTAATCCCGGCTTTGGCGGGCAAGCGTTTATACCAGAGATGCTGGAGAAAATTCACGAACTGCGCCAGCGCGCGCCACAGCTGGATATCAGCGTTGATGGCGGAATTAATTTAGAGACAGGCCGACGGTGTGTCGAAGCGGGTGCAAACGTGCTCGTCGCCGGCAATGCGTTATACCGGCATAAAACCCTGGCGCTGCCGGACGCTATTCAGGAATTACGAAGACATGTCGAACACTAAGATTAAATTTGGCACCGACGGCTGGCGTGGCGTAATCGCCGACGATTTCACATTTGAGAATGTCCGGCGTGTGGCGCAGGCAACTGCAGACTATTGGAATTCGCAGCCATTACCTAAGAAAACTATCGTCGGTTATGATAACCGATTCTTTTCCGAAGTTTACGCCCGGTTAGTTTGCGAGGTTTTGGCGGCAAATGGAATTGAGACAATGTGCGCGCCGGAAGCGGTGCCGACGCCGGCTATTTCATTCGCGGTGCGCGATCAAAGGTTATGCGGCGCGGTGATGATTACAGCAAGTCACAATCCGCCTGAATTTAACGGCTACAAAATCAAAGCGGAGTTCGCCGGTTCGGCTACGCCAGAAATTTGTGCCGCCATCGAATCCCAAATTGATGCGACGCCAGTCCAGTCAGTTAAATTTGAGAAAGCGGTCAAAGTCTATGACCCACGACTCGCGCACGTTGCCTTTATTAAAAAGATGGTTGATTTAACGGCAATCAAACGCGCCAAGCTGCGAGTGGTATTCGACTCGATGCACGGTTGTGGTGACCGGGTGCTGGAAAAGCTAGCCGGCGGCACAACGATTCGAGCCGAGCGAGATGTTTTATTTGGCGGAGTGAACCCAGAGCCGACCGGCAAAAATCTCGGCGCGTTGATGACAGCGGTGAAGGCACAGCGTGCACATATCGGTTTGGCGACCGACGGCGACGCTGACCGATTAGGCGTAGTCGATGACCGTGGCCAATATGTTTCAATTCAACTTGTGTTTGCAGTGTTGTTGCTGCACGTGCTGCGCAACCGGCAGGAACGACACGGAATTGTGGTGAAGTCCGGCAACTGCACGGTGCTGATTGACCGGATTTGTCGGGCATTCGGATTGAGGTGCGTTGAAGTGCCGGTCGGATTTAAGTGGATTTGTCAGCAAATGCGCGACCACGACGTAATCATTGGCGGAGAAGAAAGCGGCGGCCTGGGATTCCTCGGACACATTCCCGAACGCGATGGGATACTGGCCAATCTGATGCTGTTGGAATTGCTCGCGATGACCGGCAAGAAGTTTTCACAACTGATTAATGAAGTGCAAAAGGAGTTTGGCAGGAGTGCCTACGAACGGATTGATATGCATTTCCCACTAGAGAAACGGCAACAACTTCTTGAGTATCTCGCCAAGAATCCGCCGTCAGCACTCGCCGGTTCCCCTCTCCGAGAAGTGAAGACATACGATGGCGTGAAATACATTACCAACGACGATTCGTGGCTAATGTTCCGAACGTCGGGCACTGAACCGATTATTCGAATTTACAGCGAGGCGGCGTCATCCGCTAAAGTCCGGCAACTATTAAAACTAGGTCAACAAACCGCTATGGAGGTCGCATGAAGACTGCTCTTGTAGATTTCTTGGAACAACTTAAGCACCGGTATCCTGCCGAAACTGAATTTCACCAAGCGGTGACGGAAGTTGCAAAATCAGTTTGGCCGTTTATAGAAAAGAATCCGCAATTCCAGAAAGCAAAAATTCTGGAGCGCATGACTGAGCCGGAACGCATCATTATCTTTCGCGTCACATGGGTTGACCGGCACGGTGAGGTGCAGGTCAATCGCGGTTACCGGGTGCAGATGAATAGCGCCATCGGACCATTCAAGGGCGGGCTGCGCTTCCATCCGTCGGTTACGCTTGGCACGTTGAAATTTTTGGCATTTGAACAGGTATTCAAGAACGCCTTGACGACATTACCAATGGGCGGAGGCAAGGGCGGATCAGATTTCAATCCTAAGGGCAAGACCGATGAAGAAGTCATGGCCTTTTGCCAAGCGTTTATGAACGAACTCTATCGGCATATCGGTCCGGACACTGACGTACCGGCGGGTGATATTGGCGTTGGTGGGCGCGAGATTGGTTATCTGTTCGGACAATACAAAAAGATCCGCAACGAATTTACCGGCGTCTTGACCGGTAAGCGGTTAAACTGGAGCGGCAGCCGTATCCGTGAGGAAGCAACTGGTTACGGGTTGATTTATTTTGTGGAAGAAATGCTCCACACTAGCGGCACATCGCTGACCGGTAAGACCGTGGTCGTCTCTGGCTCCGGCAATGTGGCGCAGTTTGCTGCCGAGAAAGCAATCTTACGCGGCGCAAAAGTCGTCACTCTGTCGGACTCTGACGGCTATATCTACGACCCGGCCGGTTTTGACGGCGAGAAGTTGGGCTATATCAAAGAACTTAAAAATGTTCGCCGCGGCCGGATTCAGGAATATGCGAAACATTACCGTTGCCAATTCTTCGCCCATCAACGCCCCTGGGGCGTGAAATGCCAAGTTGCTCTGCCTTGCGCGACGCAAAACGAAATCAGCGGCGATGAAGCTAAAGAACTGGTGAAAAACGGCTGCTTATGTGTTGCGGAAGGCGCGAATATGCCGAGCACACCTGAGGCTGTCGATGTTTTCATCGGTCACAAAATCCTCTACGGCCCCGGCAAGGCCGCCAATGCCGGTGGAGTCAGCGTCAGCGGTTTGGAAATGTCGCAGAACAGCCTCCGCCTGCAATGGACGACTGAAGAAGTGGATAAACGCCTGTCCGAGATTATGAAGGCCATCCACAATCAATGCGTCCGGTTCGGCGAAATTGAAGGCTTCATCAACTATGTCAACGGTGCCAACATTGCCGGCTTCCGCAAAGTCGCTGAAGCCATGCTTGATCAGGGTGTGGTGTAAAGCACATGCTGTCATAGCGGACAGTTTTCGACCTTCTTGCTAATCGATTTGTCGCACTCATACGCACAAATCAACGTGCAAGAGCAAAAACTAGGC
>JBAXAT010000238.1:0-3775 GCA_037142335.1 Verrucomicrobiota bacterium
GTATTGTTATTAGTAGTATTGGCACAAGTGGGGTAGATGTATGGGTAGAAACCTTGATTGTCGTTTAAATAACTATTGAAGGCCTCACCCATTCGTTTTTCATTATGAGCACAAACGACTGCCTTCGCGCGGTCTTTAGCCGTGCCAACCGCTGGTAACAACAGCGCCGCCAACACCCCGATGATGGCAACTACCACCAGCAACTCCACCAAGGTAAAAGACTTACCAATGGCGCCCAGCAGGTTGGCTAGCAAAGCTTTCATCGACCGCCACCCGTGATGTCGTCGGTAACCGCAGCCGGATTGGTCCAAACACCGGTCCATCCCACTCCGCTGTATGTGTAGCCATCCGGCCCGAAGGAAAAGAGGTCGTATATGGCGGGGTTGACCTGACCGGACATAATGCCACCACTGTTAGCAAGCACCGTTTTTGGCGAGTTGTAGTAAACGATTGGACGGCCAAAGGCGTCGTAGATATTCAGGACTGCAGTTTCCAACTGGCTGGTCACGTTCGCACCAGAGTTGTAGTATTGGGTCGAGAAGTTAGTGCGGATCTGTGTGGCGGAAAATCGTAGGTAAGTTTTGCGACCCGTCCGAGCGACACTAGTGTAGGTAACAGGATATCCAGCAAAATTGCTATAACTATAAGAATTCGCAGCCGACAGCGTATAATACAAAATGAAATTATTGGAAGCCTGCTGGTCACCAGGAGCCGAGAGCCGCACGGGATTAGTTATTGGATAGTAACCCCAGTCGGCTTTGTACATCTCCAGCGCGGCTTGGATGGTGGCGAGCTGGGCTTTAGTAGTAGAAACCGCCATCCGGTACTGCGCATAACCGGCCACGCGAATCACCAGCCCGGTCAAAATTAAAATTATCACCACCACTGCCAGCAATTCAATCAGCGTAAAGCCGGCCACCCCGGTGTGTTGGCGGCGCAACCCGGACTTAGCCTGGTGCTTTGGTTTATTTCGAAAACCCACGGTGGCAACGTACACCCGGCGAGACCGTGAGACAATCAAAATTAGGACATTGGTTGGGCAGAATAAAATTTATCCGGTTTGAGTAAGAAAAATCTTGGTGTTAGCATATAGGTTAGTACATAGTCACAAATTCCAAGAAACGAAGGGTGTTGCAAATAGGCGAGTTTCTTGGCAAAAAGATTAAGTAGGTTTAGGAACTGATTTCGTGCCGGCTGATACCAATCAATATCCACATCGCGGACTAACACTGCGCGCAATTGTCGTGACCATTGTCGCGTTGTTCGCGATGGGCGTGTGGATTGAGTACGAGGAATTGTACAACACCGTCGGCGGTCCGCTGGCGGAGAACTCTCCGCCCAACAGCGCCGTCGGCATCATTTGCATCCTGCTTGTGATTTGTGGCGCGCTTTACAAGTTGCGGGGTGCGCTGCGGTTGGTGACGGCGGAGTTGGTGGTGGTCTACACCGCGCTGGTGTTGGCGGCGCCGTTGATGACCCAGGGAATGTGGCACCGCGCCTTCGGGTTGATGGCGGCGATTCCGCACAACCAAGATTTCAAGTCATACCAGAGCCTGCCGCCAATGCTGTGGCCGCACGGGGATAATCTTTGCCCAAACAACCGCTTCCAAAACAAACTTGCTGGCTACACGCCGGTGGGTGGTGGGAGCGTGGCTTGGGAGGATGCCAAGGTGCAAGATGGCGACGTGCGGTCGAGTCCTGTACTCATTAGCGATGGCACCGCCACGGCGCGTCCCGCGCTGGAGTGGACGATCAACCGATACGATGCGAATGGCCGGGAAGTGTTGGTGCCGGGCGAGATGTTTTTGTTTTCCGTGCTAGTCAAGACGGCCGGTTTTAGCAAGGGTTCGGGCTACTTCGTGAAGATGCAGGCCGATGACGGCCTGGTGCAACCCTTGTTAATCAGCGCTTCGGAAACCCGACCGACATTTGCATTGCCGGGCGGGTTTGAACGCGTGGGGCTCAACCCAGTCAAGATTCCAACAGATTTGAAAGACCGGTTGACATTCCAGATCGGCCTGACTGGTGCCGGTAAGCTCACCTTACAGGATGTCGAGTTCTTCAACGTCGAAGCCATTGAGGGCGCGTACGCCGGTCGGCGCGTCGTGACCACCAGCGAACTTGCCAAGCTTGATCAGAGTGAACGCAATTTTACCATTGTCCGCCCGGATCATCTCCTGAGTTTGGCTGGCTTAAAGTATCTGGTGACCGGCTTCATCCCCTTGCAACAATGGAAACAGCCGGCAATTGCGTGGGGTACGCTAGTGGCCGCTTTGTTTATGGGTTTTCTCGGACTGAACGTACTGATGCGCAAGCAATGGGTGGAACACGAGCGCTTCACATTTCCACTGACAATTCTGCCGAAGGCGTTGTTTGAAGAAACGACAATGCCAGACGGCAAGGTGGTCCGACCAATCTTCCGCAACAGAGTGATGTGGGTCGGGTTTGGCATCACGCTGTTTCTGGCGCTATTGAAAGGTCTACACTTCTACATCCCGCAAGTGCCGTCGCCCGGCGTGGACTCGATGTCGTTTCAGGGCTATGTGAACAGCCCGGTATTGAAGGCGTATTTGGGCAGCGTCGGCATCGGTCTGGGCAGCCCCATCGGCTTGTCGTTGTGCGTGCTGGCCATTGCCTTATTGATTGAGACCGACATCCTCCTGTCGTTATGGTCAATGTTCCTGATTTTTCAATTGTGGCACTTGTGTGGCCGGGCCTTCAATCTCACCCGGTTTCCTGGTTATCCCTGGGAATCCACTCAGGGCATGGGCGGGTTTATCGCGTATGCCCTATTGGCGGTAATCGTTGGGCGCCACCATCTGGCAAAAGTATTCCGCCTCGTGTTTCGGCGAACAAGCGCGCCGGCCGACGCGGAGTCGGAAATCGTTTCCTACCGGACGGCGTTACTGCTGATATTCGGTTCACTGGTCGTGTTACTTGGCTGGGGCTGGTGGACGAAGATGGGCGCGGGGGCGAGTTTGCTGTTTTTTGGCTACATGCTGCTGTGCGGTTTTGCTGCGAGTAAGATTCGTGCAGAATGCGGAGCGCCGATGGGCTCACTCACGCCGTACATGGGTTTTCAGTTCATGACCGCACTCGGCGGAATTGCAGTCTTCAAATCGACCGCCATGCTCGTCGCGACGATGGCCGGTGGGTTCATGTGCACCACGGTCTTTCTGTTGATCGCGCCGGTGCAGGTGGAGATGATGGAGCTGGGCCGGCACTTCAAGGTGCGACCGCGCGATATCGGCGCGGGATTGACGCTTGGGTTGATCGGCGGTCTGCTCATTGGCGGCTTTGCCTTGTTGTGCTGGATGTACGGCTTTGGGATCAACAACCTCAAAACAATCTATCCCTACGAACAAAATTGGTACTTCAATCATTTCCGGCCTGTTGATTTAGGCGCGGATCGCGCACTGGCGGCCGGCACGCTCGGCAATAATCCCGGCACGCAACCGTTGAATATTGCCAGCAACCTCGACGCCAAGGGACTTGCCATTGGCGCAGGCATTACCGGCGTGTTCGCCTTCATGCGGATGAAGTTCATGTGGTTTCCGTTTCATCCGCTGGGTTACGTCCTCGCGGCTAGTTATTTCATGAAGAATGTCTGGTTCACGCTGTTTCTCGCTTGGCTGGCACGACTGGTTGTGTTCCGCATCGGCGGCGTTCAAGTCGTGCGACGCGGACTCGTGCCGATGTGCGTCGGAATGTTTTTGGCGTGTGTAACTTCGGTTCTCTTGTTTGACGTAGTTGGAATTTACCTGCGCCTGCATGG
>JBAXAT010000239.1:0-3755 GCA_037142335.1 Verrucomicrobiota bacterium
ACATGACCATCGCCACACTCAAACACCACGGCGACTTCGGCATCGGCACGCTCAACGCGCTTGACGGCGAGATGCTGGCGCTCGACGGGCGGTTTTATCAGATCCGTTCCGACGGCAACGTCTATCCCGCCACCGATAACATGCGGACGCCATTCGCCACTGTCCTGTTTTTTCACGCCACCCGTTCAATCATCCTGACCAACGTTGCCAGCCTCCATGCGCTTGAACAAGAACTTGACCGGCAACTGTCGTCGCCCAATGCCTTTTATGCCTTTCGCCTAGAGGTTGAAATCGAGTCCGCAAAGACCCGCAGCGTTCCGCGCCAGCAGAAACCGTATCCCACATTGGCCGATGCCGCCCGCAAGCAGAGCGTCTTTGAGTTCCAGAACAAAACCGGCACATTGGTCGGCTTCCGCACGCCCGACTTCATGCAAGGGCTCAACGTTCCCGGCTATCATTTCCATTTCCTAACTGCCGACCGGCAAGCCGGCGGACACGTTCTCGACTGCGTTATTCGCCGCGCCGAAGTTCGTATCGCGGCGACGAGTCAATTCCTCATGGTCCTACCGGAGCGGGGTACGTTTCAGCAAACCGACCTCGCACGCGATCGCGGCGCGGAACTGCGTCGGGTCGAAAAAGGCGCAACCCAATAAGTTCAATCAGTTGTTAGGCATCGAGAGATTCCACACGCCAATCGGCGAGCGGCGTAAACTGACTGGCATCCACTGCAAATCCCACGCCGAATGGTGCGGCCACGACACTACCAACCGCCACACAGCCGTGCCGCACGTTTAAGGTGACAAAACCGCGTTCGTGGCGCCGGTATAGATCACCATGATGCGCTAGAGTCTCTTCCGGTAGAGCGTTTACCCCACGAAAATAATGGTGACCGTTACGTTCGGCGTGGGTAATTCCGAGTGCAGCGCCAACTGCGAGGTCTTGCAGAAGCGCGACCGGGCCGACATTGGACAAGTCTTCGCCGCTGAGGATCGCGCCGCGCTGTTTTGCGAGACCAGCGTTGGCAATGCTTTTGAAAACACATTTGCAGTTCTTGTGGCTCGTGCCGGCGTAACCGAGATCAAGCGCAGTGGCGAAGGAGGTGAGTTCGGCGTCGGATTCGTCAATAATGATTGGCGGCCGGTCACTCCACTCGTTCAGATTGACGCGCAACGCTACGTCGCGATGCAATGGTTGTTCAACGAAGATCAGATGCCGGAGAAACTCTTTAAGCGGCTGGACTGCTTCCCAAAAAGCGCGGAAAGAGTCGAGGCTCCGGTATTGTTCATTACCGTCGAGCGTGAAAGCGAACTTTGCCGGCATGATTCCAGATAGTTCGCTCAGGCGCGCAAGATCGACCGCTTGATTGCCGCAGAGTTTGATTTTGAAATGCGTGAGGCCATACTCGCGAATGCAGGCAACCAACGACTGTGGCAATCCGTCATCAATCTGCTCCGGGCCGGTCAATTGATCACCAAGGCCAACGGTATGACGGACGATGATTTGCCGGAGCGGCGTGTTCTGCCAACGAATGCCGAGTGAACCGTTGTTTAGCGCAACTGCAAACGGTTTACCAGTAGCGCGACAAAAAGCATCAATCATCGCGCGTTCAACGAGGCTGACGCCAAAGCTCCAGAGCAACGGCGGATGTTTTGTGCCGGCGGCCCATTGTTTCTGCGCGGCGTAGAGTTGCTGCCAGAAATCGTAGACCGTCGAAGCGACCGGTAACTCGGTGGCGAGCCGGCAGGCGTTGGTGATGACGGCCAGCATATCGGCAATGTCATCCCGGTAAAGCGTAGTCGGATCTTTTGTGAACCACTTCGGCGGCAGGTGATCAGCCGCGATGCCCCAGTGCCGGCGGCCATCGAGTTCGAGTTGGATGCGCACGAACAGATGCGGCAGTGCGGTCATCGTCGCAATGCCGTACCGGAACGGCATCCGGCTGTGCATGTTCAACACACGCAAATCAAATTCTCGGACAGTAAGCTTCATGAGGTGGCGATTATGCCGGTATCGTAACTGTACGATACTCGGTCGTGCGCAAGTAAATCGGCTCTAGCGGCAACGTACTCGGGTCGGCTAAACCCAGCCGGCCAAGCACCGCCGCGCTGGGAAATACCGGTGCGATACAGAATTCGCCCGTTAATTGCGACGCATACCGGTCCATCTCTGCGCTGAGCAGCCACGTCGGTTCGCGCAATTCACCGGTCAACGCCGGCAACGTTCCCAGCTGACAGACGCGTTTGGGCTTGCCGGCGCGGTCGTACAGCGCACTGTAAATCTCGCCACGACGCGCATCTCCAATCACGCACATCTGCCGGCAAGTTGCCGGTAGCGCCGGTAAGGCTGTCACTGCCAGCACGTCAAAGCTATTCACTGCCCGAATTGGCACTGCTCGCGGCAACGCCAATCCTTTCGCCGCCGCCAGCCCAGCGCGAATTCCGGTAAACGAGCCGGGCCCGACACCGACGACCAGTAGCTCGAAGTTGCCGGGCTGCAAGCGTTCGATGGCGTCAAACAAACCGTCGCGGCCAAAGAATTCCTCGCCGACCAGCTGGTCGTTGTCCAGCACGGCGACTGCGCCACGCGTTGTGGAAGTATCGATGGCAAGCGTGATCATGTCATCTCGATTTGCCGGGTCGTTTCATCGATCACGGTTAGGTGAATCCGTCTCGTCTGTGCCGGCAGGAGTGACTCGATACGTTCCGCCCATTCGACAACGGTAACGCCAGCACCACCGAGATACTCTTCGATGCCAATGTTAATTGCTTCGGACGCAGTCGCCAGCCGGTACAGGTCAATGTGCGCTAGCGGCAACCGTCCACCCCGGTATTCGTGAATGAGTGTGAACGTCGGGCTGGTCACCGCATGTGTGATGCCCAAGCCGGTCGCCAAACCTTTTACCAAGCAAGTCTTACCGGCACCCAGATCGCCGGTCAGCGCGAGCACATCACCGGTGCGCAGGCTGCCGGCAAGTTGCCGGCCGAAGGCGATGGTTTCGTCAGCGCTGTGGGAAATGATCATAACCTTTTTTCGTGAGCTGTTGGCCGTCAAGCAGCACCACCGGCTTCGCAATGACGCGACCGATTTCGTAAAATTTCTTCCGCAGCTTGCCAGCTGTGCGTAAACTGACAGTGAACAGCAATTCAAAATCTTCGCCGTCGGTCAGCGCAGCGCGCAGGCTGCCGGTCCGCGGCACTTGCCGGGAACAAATATCGAAACCGACATGGCTGGATTCGACAAGTCGTTGGAGATCGCTGGCGAGGCCGTTGCTGATATCCATCATGGCGTGGATGCGAAAATGTTGCGTGAGCCAGCGGGCCTCCCGGATGCGCGGGATAAACCGCAGGTGCTTGCCGGCGCGCGAGCCGCCGAGCTTGCCGGTAACAAAAACTGTATCACCGGGCTTTGCGCCGGAGCGTAGTACGAGCCGGTTGCGTTCGACTTCGCCGATGAGCGTGACGACGACGAATTGTTCCCGGCGCACGTGCGTGGTGTCGCCGCCGACGATTTCGCAGCCGAAACGTCGGGCAACGGCGGTCATGCCGGTATAGAGTTCGCGAACGTACCGGGCCGACGTGTCAGTACGGAGGCCGAGGCTGACAACGGCCCAGCGCGGTTGGCCACTCATGGCGGCGATGTCGCTCAGGTTACGCGCCATCGCTTTCCAACCGACTTGCTGGGCCGGTGTGGTCGGCAAGAAATGGATGCCTTCGACGACCGGGTCACAGGTGTAAAGTAACCGGCGGCCAGCAGTT
>JBAXAT010000240.1:0-3749 GCA_037142335.1 Verrucomicrobiota bacterium
ATGACGATGCCGGGCAGGCCAGCGGGCAGGGCGAGGGTGATTACGAGAAGACCATCACCCGCACTGTCATGGCGGCGTTTGACACCGACTGCAACGGCGCCACCGTCGGCAGCCTTTGGGGCGTGAAGCACGGCGTGGACGCGTTGTCAAAGAAATGGACGCGCCCAATGCACGATATCGTGCGCACCGGCGTTGACGGTTACCACCAAGTCAAAATCAGCAAGCTCGCGGAGGAAATGGTTGATGTCGCGCTCAAGAACCGCTGAGGCCACTCATAAACCCCACCTCATCGTCGTCGGCAGTAGCAATACCGACCTTGTCATCCAATGCGACCGGTTGCCAAAGCCGGGTGAGACGCTGCTCGGTGGCGCATTTGCCCGCTTTGCCGGTGGCAAGGGAGCCAACCAAGCCGTCGCCGCCGCCCGAGCCGGCGCGCGCGTCACTTTCATCGGTGCGCATGGCAATGATGATTTTGGCCGGGCCGCGAAAGCCGGTCTGCGCGCGGAAGGAATCGATGTGCGCTTCTTCTGTCAACGCGCCGGTGTTCCGAGCGGCGTCGCGCTGATCCTCGTCGGTGGACGTGACCGGCAAAATCTGATCGCCGTCTCCCGATCCGCCAATGACACGCTTTCCGCCGCCGACGTGCGCGCCGCCCGGTCAGCCTTTCGCCAAGCTGATGCGGTCGTCGCCCAGCTCGAAATCCCGCTTGCCGCAGTGCAAGCCTCCGCCGAACTCGCCGCCGAAGCCGGGATCCCATTCATCCTAAACCCGGCCCCCGCACAGAAGTTACCGGCGAAGCTGTTACGGCTCGTGGAGACGCTCACGCCGAACGAACATGAAGTCCGCGTGGTCGGCAAAGGCGCCCGGCGCACGGTCGTGACACTCGGTGCGCGTGGTGTGTTGATTGGTAAACTGCGGGTACCGGCACCGAAAGTGAAGCCGGTGGACACTGTTGGTGCTGGTGATTGTTTTACCGCCTGGCTAGCCGTCGGCATTGCCGAAGGGTTGTCGCTGGAGGATGCCGCCCGCCGGGCAGTCCGTGCCGCTTCGATTGCCGTCACCCGTTCCGGCGCGCAACCCGGCATGCCGTATCGCCGGGAAGTTCGACATCATGACAATCACTGAGCCGCTCGTACAAAGCATCGCTTTGCTTCCGGCACCTGCTATCATCGCAGTTTCTGGATTCGGTGGCGCCGGCAAATCCAGCGTCGCCGCCGAACTGGGAAGAAGAACCGGCGCGTCAGTTGTAGGCGTCGATTCCTTTTTTAGCAACCGAACGCTGACAAATTATGTCCGCTGGGAGATTATGGATTTCCCTCGTCTGGAGCGCGAAGTTCTCGCCCCATTCCATGAAGGGCAGTCCGTGCGCTATGGACATTTTAACTGGCTAAAGAATATGATTGGCGAGACCCGCGATCTGCCGGCGACCAAACGCTTGATTGTGGAAGGTGTCGGTTTATTTCGCCCGACGTTGCTGAAGTATTTCTCGCTGATGATTTGGGTCGATTGTCCACTGGAGGAGTCCATCCGGCGCGGCAAGAAAAGAGACCGCGAAGAATACCAAAATCCCCAAGACGAAGCTTGGGACGGTATCTGGAAAAGAAATGATGAAGAATGCTTTCAGCAGTTCAAGCCAAAACAAACGGCGCACTTCATCGTGGATAATTTTAAGACGCCCACGGCTTGAGCCCGTCGAGCAGGACGCGCGTCCAGCCGCACAAGGACGGGTTGCCAATCGCCAAACCAACGCCGTGCACGCCGCGTTCGTAGACGTGTAACTCCACCGAAATGCCCGCCTGCCGGCAGGCGTCCGCATAGCGCAACGAAAGTTGCATTGGGACGACTGGATTATCAGCGGTGTGGAAGATGAACGTCGGCGGATGCGCGGTGTTGGCGCGGTGGAGGTGTAGTACCCGGCAAATGAGGTTAATGCGTGTCTTACGCATGTGTGTGATCCTTTAGGTTTGGGTTGTTGTTTTACAGAAAACCACCATACCGGAAAAGTTGCGTTTCAGTTTTCTATTCGTATAATACGCCACAATATGGCAACCCCGTTTAACACATTGCAGTCTTTCAATCTTGGTGCCGGTCGGAAGGGAAACTTCTACTCATTACCGGCGCTCGAAGCGGCCGGCCTCGGTAAGATTTCGCGCTTGCCGGTCAGCATCCGGATCGTGCTCGAATCCGTCCTGCGCAACGTGGACGGCAAGAAAGTCACCGAGCGCGACGTCCGGACTTTGGCAAGCTGGAACGCCAAGGCACCGGCCCAAGAGGAAATCCCTTTCATCGTCGCCAGGATTGTCCTCCAAGACTTTACCGGCGTGCCGCTGCTCGTGGATTTGGCAGCCATGCGTTCCGCCGTTAAACTCCTCGGCAAAGACCCGGCCATCATCGAACCGTTGGTACCGGTTGATCTCGTCGTGGATCATTCCGTGCAAGTGGATTATGCCGGCACACCCGACGCAATGCAGAAAAATCTCGACTTGGAGTTTCAACGTAACCGGGAACGCTATCAACTCCTGAAATGGGGCCAGCAGGCGTTCAAGACATTCAAGGTCGTCCCGCCAGGCATCGGCATCGTACACCAAGTAAATTTGGAATACCTCGCCAAAGGCGTACTGAATGCCGGTGACGTTTATTACCCCGACACGCTCGTCGGTACCGACTCGCACACTACGATGATTAACGGTCTCGGCGTTGTCGGCTGGGGCGTTGGCGGCATTGAAGCTGAAGCCGGCATGCTCGGTCAACCGGTCTATTTCCTAACGCCGGAAGTCGTTGGAGTTCACCTGACCGGCAGCCTCCGCGAAGGCGTGACCGCCACCGACCTCGCGCTGCACATCACGCAGATTCTGCGCAAGGCGAAAGTCGTCGGCAAGTTTGTGGAATTCTACGGCCAGGGCGCGGCGAAATTACCGGTGGCCGACCGAGCCACTGTCGCAAATATGGCGCCAGAATACGGCGCGACAATGGGCTTCTTCCCTGTCGACGACGAATCGCTCAATTACCTCCGCGCCACCGGCCGCACCAACGCGGAAGTCGTGGCGTTCGGAAACTATTTCAAGGCGCAAGATATGTGGGGTATTCCGAAGCAAGGGCAGATCGATTACAGCGTTGACCTCGAAGTCAATCTCGCCGACGTGACCCCGGGTGTGGCCGGCCCGAAACGCCCACAAGACCGGATCGAACTTCAAAATTTGAAGGCGAAGTTCAACGAGCTACTGCAAAAGCCGGTCCCGGATGGCTACGGCAAGCAGCCCGGTAAGTTTGGCGAACTCAGCCACGGCTCAGTCGTAATCGCCGCGATCACCAGTTGCACTAATACCTCGAATCCGTCAGTGATGCTCGCGGCCGGTTTGCTGGCGCAGAAAGCCGTCGCCAAAGGGTTGCGAGTGCCGGGCTATGTCAAGACCTCGCTCGCGCCGGGCTCCCGCGTCGTCACCGATTATCTCGCAAAAACCGGACTACAAGCGGCACTCGATGCGCTCGGTTTCAACATCGTCGGCTACGGCTGTACCACCTGCATCGGCAACTCAGGTCCCCTGCCCCAGCCGGTCGAAGAAGCCATCGTTAAGAACGACATTGTCGCGGCGAGCGTGCTTTCCGGTAACCGGAATTTCGAGGCGCGCGTTCACCAAAACGTGAAAGTAAATTTCCTAATGTCGCCGCCATTAGTGGTCGCGTTTGCGCTCGCCGGCCGTACTGACATTGATCTGATCACTGAACCAATCGCCGGCGATGTTTATCTC
>JBAXAT010000241.1:0-3741 GCA_037142335.1 Verrucomicrobiota bacterium
CAGGCTATTCGTAGGAAATCTGTCGTTCAACACCACTGAAGGCGACTTGCTCGACTTGTTCAAACAAGCCGGCAACGTCACCACTTGCAACCTGATCGTGGACAAGTTCACCAACAAGTCCCGTGGGTTCGCGTTTGTGGAAATGAGCTCGCAGGAAGAAGCCACCAAGGCAATTGGCGACATGAACGGTAAAGAGCTCGACGGTCGCGCTCTCACCGTGAATGAAGCCAAGCCCCGTGAAGATCGTCCGTCAGGTGGCGGCGGCTACGGCGGTGGCGGTGGCGGCGGCGGACGCCGTGACGACAATCGTTCACGCCGTTACTAATCACAATTAGTTCGGTCTAAATCAGAGAAGGGCATCCTGTAATGGGATGCCCTTTTTCTTTGCGGGATGAATTAGAACAAGGCGCCGTGCGCCGGGATTGGGGCGATGCCTTCGACGCGGTTGCCACGGACGAGCGCGTATTGTTCATGGAGCGGAATGGTGGTGCAGCCGTGGCTGGGAATTAGTTCAAGCTTGTCGCCGACTTTGAGTTTGGTCGCGGCGCCGGTTAGACTCAAGCGGCCATGCTCTTCGTCGAGCTTGGTTACAGTCGCGCCATCCAGCAGGAGCGTGGGCAGACCGTGGTCGGTGGAAATTGCTTTTTCGCCGGTATCAATGACGGCGCGACCGGGTTCAGGTCGGCTGATGACCGTGGCCAAGACCGTCACGGCTTGGCGGAAGTCTTGGCCGTAGTCGCGATTAAAGGTGTCCATCGTGACGTAGGAACCGACTTGCAGGTCGGTGATGCCGGGATAGACGCCGCCGAGGGCGAAGGTGTTCGAGCCGCCGGCAGTGACGATTTCCACAGGGAAGCCGGCACGGACGACGAGGTCTTTGGTTTCAATCAGCTGCCGGTAGGCGTTCGTGCAGCGGTCGGCTTTCTCGCCGGCATCTTTCAAGAAGCAACCGCCTTCGTAGCCCATCAAGCCGCGGAATCGTAAGCCGTTTAGCCCGGCAATGGTGCGGACAAGTTCCACTGCCGGTGTCCCCGGCTTCACGCCGCAGCGACCGAGGCCGGTATCAACTTCGACTAGGACTGAGATTGTGACGCCGGCGCGTTTGGCGGCGGCGGAGATTTCGCGGGCGTTGCCGGCATCGTCCACGCAAATGATCAGGTTGCCCAGCTGGCAGACGTCCATGAGGCGTTCGATTTTGCGCGGGCCGACGATTTCGTTGGCGACGAGGATGTCGCGGAGGCCATTGCGAAAGAAAGCTTCGGCTTCCGAGAGTTTGGCGCAGGTGATGCCGATGGCGCCGGCCGCAATCTGCTTCTGGGCGATGAGCGGGAGCTTGTGAGTCTTGACGTGCGGGCGGAGCTGGCACGGCTTGCCGCGAAACCAGTCGGCCAGCTTGGCGATGTTGGCATCAACGGCATCCAAATCGAGGAGCAGGGCCGGGGTGTCCAGTTCCGCTTTGGTTTGTCCGGTCATGGCCGTCGGACGTTTCCAGTCAGTGTTTGGCATCGGCGTGAGTATAGCCCGGCTGATTTATTTTGCACCCGCAAACTGCGGAGGTAGTTCACAATCTCTTTGCTCCGCTGGCGGGTTCTTGGTAAAGGCTGAGCACCAAATGAAAAAGATTCTAGTTACCGGTGCAGTCGGGCAGATCGGATCGGAATTGACCATGGAACTGCGAACACGCTATGGCGCGGAAAATGTCGTGGCGGCGGGACATGCGACAGCGCCCGGCAAATTGTTGCGCGAGTCAGGGCCGTTTGAAATCTTGGACGTGACTGACCGGGCTGCGGTTGCCAAGGTGGTCGGCCAGCACGCTATCAATGAGATTTATCATATGGCCGCGATTCTCTCGGCAGTCGGTGAGAAGAATCCGCAACGCTGTTGGCAGGTGAATATCGACGGGCTTAACAATGTTTTGGAGGTCGCCCGCGAGCGGGGCAATGTGCGGTTGTTCTGTCCGAGTTCAATTGCGGTGTTCGGCAGTGGTACGCCCCGCGATCAGACGCCGCAGGAAACCGTTCTCGCGCCGACGACAATGTATGGGGTCACAAAAGTCGCGGGCGAGTTGCTGTGCGATTATTACGCGAAGAAGTTTCAAGTGGATGTGCGCGGGTTGCGATATCCCGGCATCATCAGCAGTGAGACTTTGCCGGGCGGTGGTACGACGGATTACGCGGTGGAGATTTTTTACAAAGCCATCACTGAGAAACGTTACACTTGTTTCCTTGCGGCTCCCACCACGTTGCCGATGTTGTATATGCCCGATGCAATCAAGGCGACGATTGACCTGATGGCCGCTGACCCGAAGAAACTCCGCCATCCCGCCAACTACAATTTAGCAGCGATGAGCTTTTCCGCCGCGGAACTGGCGGCGGAAATCAAGCGGCACATCCCGGAGTTCGTGGTGGATTATCAGCCTGACTTCCGGCAAGCGATTGCTGATTCGTGGCCGCGCTCGATTGACGATAGCGTGGCTAGGCAGGAGTGGGGTTGGCAACCGTCTTTCAATCTGCGCGCGATGACAGTTGATATGCTTGATAAGCTGCGCCAGCGGCACGCGGTCGGCAGGCTGTATCACGCGGTGTAAGTCAGCTGCACAAGCCTCTTGCGCGTGAGTGGGAGCTTTGCTACATTCACGCGCCTTCGGCGGTTTGGATCCGTAGCTCAATTGGCTAGAGCAGCTGACTCTTAATCAGCGGGTTGTCGGTTCAAGTCCGACCGGGTCCACCAATTTCTTTCCAGTCGGTATTTCGGTTGGCAAGTGAAATGGTCGTTCGCAGACGCTTCTGGCGGGCTAACAAAATTGTGGCTCGCAACCCAAGTCACACCGGCCGCGTGTCGATGCATCACCCCGCACTTGAATTGGGAATTTCGGTTGCTTGCGAGCTTAACCGGTGCTAGGTACCAGACAGACTTAACACGCTGAAATGTTAGACCGGATCAGCGGAAGACTGAATGAAGAATAATAACCCCAAAAAATCCTTACCCACCAAGGCCGCCGAATTACGCCGGCAGGCTGAAGCGCGGTTGCAGGCGGGGCAGCAATCCGCCGGCGGCGGGGACACGGAGCAGATGCTCCATGAATTGCGGGTGCACCAGATCGAGCTGGAGGTGCAGAACGAAGAGCTGCGCCGGGCGCAAGTGGAGCTGGATGCGTTGCGCGCTCGCTATTTTACGCTCTATGATTTGGCGCCGGTCGGCAATGTCACTGTCAGCGACAAAGGCTTGATTCAGGAGGTCAATCTCACCGCTAGTACCTTGCTGGGCGCACCGAAAAGCCAGTTGGTCAATCAGCCGTTCAGTAAATTCATCACGGCAGAGAACCAGGAACATTACTACCTTGACCTCCGGCGGCTGGTGACGGCCGGTCAGCCGCTCATGCTGGACGATCTCCAGATTGTGAAGGCAGATGGTACGCGCTTCTGGGGGCAGTTGTCGGGTAATTCCACGACGGACGCCAACGGCGTGGCAGTAATTTATTTTATACTGTCCGACAGTAGCGCGCGGAAACAGGCGGAGGCGGAGTTGTTGGCAACCAAGGAACTGGCCCAGCAAAAGACGACCTTCTTCAAATCGATCATAGAGAGTCCGAAGGGCGTCATTATTTTTGCCTTGGATTACCATTACCGCTATACCGAGTTTACGCCATTGCACCAGACTACGATGCGAAATATCTGGGGCTGTGAGATTGCGGTGGGCCTGAATATGTTGGAGGTCATCAGCAATCCTGCAGACCGGGCC
>JBAXAT010000242.1:0-3723 GCA_037142335.1 Verrucomicrobiota bacterium
TCGCGCAGCAACCAGGCGTAGCCGCTCACCCGCACCTCGCTGACTTCCAGGCCCGCCTCAAGACGCACACCAAACTGCTCGACACACTCGGTGTGACCTATGCGCGGACGCTGGACGCATAGCCGGCTGGAAGAACCGTGGCGTTATCAATCATTCCTCAGCCAGTTCGCGTCGAGGAAATGCCGGGGCGCTCGACAGCCCAAGTCATAATTACCGGCCAAGCTGATTCCGCTCTCGGTAACGAAGGGTACGAACTCCACATTACGCCAGCAGCTACCACGCTCGCCGCAAACATGTCGGCCGGTGTCTTCTACGGTCAGCAAACGCTCCGGCAACTTCGTGCCGCTGATGGTTCGCTGCCGTGTTGTCGAATTTGGGACAAGCCACGGTTTGGATGGCGCGGGCTGATGCTGGATGTGGCCAGGCACTTCTTCACAAAAGCGGAGATCAAACATTTTCTCGACGTGATGGCGTTACACAAATTCAATGTGTTCCACTGGCATCTGGATGACACGCAAGGCTGGCGAATCGAGATTAAAAAATATCCCCGCCTCACCGAAATCGGCGCTTGGCGGGAGAAGATTGAGTGGAGTCTTGATCCCGGCGCGAGTCGCACGTGGAACGCAGCCGGCCAGTATGGCGGGTTTTACACGCAGGACGACGTGCGCGAGATCGTGGCGTACGCCGCGGACCGGCACATCACGATCGTTCCGGAAATCGAAATGCCTGGCCATTCCCGTGGTGCATTGCTGGCGCACCCGGAGTTTAGTTGCAATGGTACGCCATATGCCGGGGTTTTTTGTGCCGGCAATGATGCTGCTTTTGAGTTTCTCCAGAATATTCTGACCGAGGTTATGGCCTTATTTCCAAGCCAGTTCATTCATGTGGGTGGCGACGAAGTACCAAAAGATTTTTGGAAGAAGTGCCCGCGTTGTCAGACCCGGCTCCGCGTTGAAGGGTTGAAGGACGAGGACGAATTACAGAGTTATTTCGTCCGCCGCATTGAGAAATTCATTAATGCCAACGGTCGCCGATTGGTTGGCTGGGATGAAATCCTTGAAGGCGGTCTCGCGCCAAATGCGACCGTGATGAGCTGGCGCGGGATGGCCGGTGGGATTGCCGCTGCCAATGCTGGCCACGATGTTGTGATGACGCCGGCGACCCACTGCTACTTTGATTTATATCAAGCGAAGGTCGGCCAGCCGAAAGCTCTCGGCGGGTTCGTGCCGCTGGAGCAGGTGTACGAGTTCGAGCCGGTCCCGGCTGAGATACCGGCTGACAAAGTGCACCATGTTCTTGGCGGTGGTGGGAATATGTGGACTGAGTTTCAACCCAACTACGGACAGGTTCAATTCATGGTTTATCCGCGCGCCTGCGCATTGGCGGAGACATTGTGGTCGCCGAAAGAAAGTCGTAATCTCGACGACTTCAAAGTCCGCCTAAAGACGCATACCAAACTGCTAGATACACTTGGTGTGAACTACGCGCGAACTTTAGACTAACCGGTTCATCTGGTCTTCTTGATGTTCGATAGACTCAACGAGTTTGAACTGGGTCCGGCAACGGTCGAGGTTGTGGCCGTCACGGTGAACTTTGAAATAGTGATCGCCTTCGAGAAAGTCGGTCAGAAAGCGAATTCCAATTTCAAAAGTGATGAGTTTACCAGAGAAGGCGAGGTTGGCCTTTTCGGTTGAGGTTAGGAAGTCACCGGCCGTGGCGAGGTAACCAGTTACCAAGGCCTCGTACATCGGCATTTGCATTTTTACTTTCGATAAATCAAGTTCGTCTTCAGCTGCCGGACTGGTCGCAGTGCGAACCATGTCGCCGAAATCATACAACGCCAGTCCCGGCATGACGGTGTCGAGGTCAAGCACGCACAGCCCTTCGCCGGTGGCATCGTCGAGCATGACGTTGTTGAATTTGGTGTCGTTGTGCGTAACGCGTTCGGGCAAACCGGCCGCCAGCAGATGTCCGGTCATGGCCTTGTGCCGGATGGCAAAATCAATTTCTGGTTTAGCCAGCCCAGCGCGATTGGCGCGATCGCCGGTAATCGCATGTTCCAATGCCGCAAACCGTTTCGGCGTATGATGAAAATCTGGGATTGTCTCTGCCAGCCGTGGTGCCGGCAGGTCGGCGAGGTGCTTTTGGAACAGGCCGAATTCGCGTGCCGCTTGATTAACCTGCTGGGGCGTTTCGACAACGTCGTGAATATGCGCACCTTCAATAAAGAAATAGGCACGCCAGTGGTCACCGGTCGCAGTGACGTGATAATTGCGACCCGCGCGCGTCGGCACCAGTGTGAGGACGCGGCGGTCAATGTCGGTGATGCCAGCCGCAACGAGTTTCTGTCGGATATGGCCGGTGACGCGCTCAATGTTGTCCATCACGGCGACTGGATTTTTAAAAACGTGGTGGTTAATCCGCTGCAGGACATACCGGACCGGGTTGCCATTCTGCCGGTAGGTAACGACGATGGTGTCGTTAATGTGGCCGTGTGTCATCGGCACCGCTTCGATGAGGTCACCGGTAAACTGGAACTGTTGCGCGACTGGAAAAACGTCCGCAGCCAAAGCCTTCATAATTAGTTTATAACAGAGTTGATTACGCCGGTCACTGAAAAACAAACGGGGCGGTCTCTGGCGACCGCCCCGACTTGAGTTAATTAACGGATTGATTTACTTCGAAGCGGCTTCCACTTCTTTTTCCATCGCCGCCATTTCCTGCGTGTCTTTCTTGGATTGCATGACTGCCCAGACAATAGCGAGCAGACCGATGAATGCAATTACGAAGGCCACATACTTCGGTGACTTACCGCTGCCGGGGAGGCCGTCAACCGCGTGGAACTTCAACACGATCGGCAACATCAGGAGGCTGACCATGTTCATGACTTTGATCAACGGGTTGATGGCTGGGCCGGCGGTATCTTTCAACGGATCACCAACGGTGTCACCGGTGACGGCTGCTTTGTGTTTTTCACTGCCCTTACCAGTGTCCTTGGTGCGTGGTTCGTCTTCAATTGCTTTCTTGGCGTTATCCCAAGCCCCACCTGCATTGGCCATGAACACCGCGATCATCTGGCCGACGACAATCATGCCGGCGAGAAAACCCGCCAGTGCCAGCGGTCCCAACACAAACCCCACACACAACGGCGCGAGAATCGCAAGCAGACCGGGGCCGATGAGTTCTTTCTGCGCCGAGGTCGTGCAGATGCTGACGACACGAGCGTAGTCCGGCGTCTTACGGCCTTCCCAGATTTCTTTGTCGCGGAATTGCATCCGGCATTCCTTCACGATCAGGAACGCCGCGCGCCCGACGGCGCGAATCGTCATCGAACTGAATAGGAACGGCACTGCGCCGCCAATGAGCAACCCGATGAACAGTAACGGATTCGCGACTGTCAACATCCCGGCGATGTTATTGTACTGATCAGTGGTCATCTTGCTGATCAAATCTTCTTTACCCATCGCCATGACGGCAATGAAGCTGGCGAACAACGACACGGCGGCAATGACCGCCGAGCCGATGGCAATCCCCTTGGTCTCAGCCTTCGTCGTGTTACCAACGGAATCGAGGTCGGAAAGAATCTGACGAGCTTTCTTGTACTGCTCCTCGCCCATCTTCTCCCGTTCATAACCCATTTCGCCGATGCCATTGGCATTGTCTGCCACCGGGCCGAACACGTCCATGGAGATCGTGTTGCCGGTGAGCGTGAGCATACCGATG
>JBAXAT010000243.1:0-3693 GCA_037142335.1 Verrucomicrobiota bacterium
GTTGTAACCGCGTGCGGGGATGCGGAGGTTGTCGTGACCGCCTTTGTTATGCTCGGCAAGGACGCGGGCGATGTTGTGTTCGCTCGACCACTCCAAACGTTCGCGGAGCAGATACACAAACTTATCCCGTTGTTCCTGCTCGTTCCTACCGGCCAGAAGTTGTGGAGCGATCTCCTCCAGTTTGTTTTTCAATTCTGGCGTGACATACGCAGTCGAAAGCCATTCGGAGGCCTTGCTTATTATCGGCGACTCTCCCCACGGAAACGCGCCTTCTTCAGTGCCGCCATAATCGTAGCCGCGATGCACGACGCAATGCCGGATGCAAATGCTCAACGCCTCTTTGGAGGCGACGCCATTGTTGATGGCACGGTAGCGTTCCCGGAACGGATGCGCCTTGCTCATACGTTCGGCGTCCAACCACGGCAAGCCGTGCTTCGCGAAAAGAAGTTTGAGCCGATGCAATCGACGTTTACGGTTCTTGCGACAATGACGCCACCCTCGCTTGGCACGGCGGTCGGCCAAGGCTTCGGCCTGCGGTAACTCCATGATGACCGATCGCGCAAAGATTTCATCTGGCCCACGCCGCAAGTAAAGCCCGATTCCTTCCAACCCAATATCAATACCGAGAACGACGGCGGTACGGTAGAAGTCGTGCTTCAGCCATTCGTCAGACAAAGGTTTCCGGTCTGGCTCGCGGAGAATATATTCATTCATGATGTTGACTCGGTTAATGGTTTGGGTTACAAAGCGCGTGGATCAAAACCAGTCGAGCGGCCACGATAGGTTGGGAAGAGCCGAGCCGCTTCCATCGCAAGATGGGAACGATGACTTCCAAACGGGGCTTTCGCAGCCCCACTTTTTTTTGAGAGATGCTTGCCTAGATCGGTGCGATTCAATGTTCTTCTCCTGGCCCTGTGCTTGGCAAAATTATACTGCAAGGGGCGGGCTTTGCACCATGTTCTTTTTGTTTTGTTTGATTCCGGCTTGAACTGCGGGGGTGGGGTGGGGGTGGGAAAGTCTTGAGTCCTTAGTCCTGAGTCTAAACCCAGAGGACTTTTCGGCTTGAACTTTTTAGGCGGGTTTGCGGAGTCACTCCGTCATGAAAACACAACCCTCCAAACATGTAGTCACTAAACCACAGCCTTCCCGCGCGCGCAGCCGGCAACCAGAACGGCTCACCCAATCGGCCAAGGCGCCCAACTCGAACCTGCCGTACTCGGCAGCTTGTCTCGCGGACCGGCAGCTGTCAGAGATTTACGCGGTGCACAACCGGAGCATCTTGCCGAACGCGATCCGCCATTTGCGCGAGGCGCGGGATCTCACCCAATATGCCGTGGCCCTGCGCGCTGGGATTTCGCGGGATATGCTGGTGCGGGTCGAAAACGGTCGCTCCGTCCCCACGTTTTTCCTCCTCTCCAAGATCATGTATGCCCTCGGCGTGACGTGGGGCCAATTCGCCAGCGTCTTGGACAAAATGGTGGCCGGCAAAATGTAGAATATATCGGACGTCCGCTTTCGGCCAGTCTGTGCTGAAATGCCGCCCAGATGAAAACGGCATTCATCAGCACTGCAAATCGGCGTTTTCCTGAGGAAAGTCGCAAATCTTTCCCAGGCGGAGTCTCGGGAACGCATTTTCCTGTCAGGAAAACCGGTGTCGGGACTCCAAAGGTAGCCGTTGCACTCCGCAAAATGCGTGTCGGGACTGCCGGATCGCATTTTCCTGTCAGGAAAACCGGTGTCGGGACTCCAAAGGTGGACGTTGCACTCCGCAAAATGCGTGTCGGGATTGCCGGAACGCATTTTCCCGGCAGGAATACCGGTGTCGGGACTGCCGGACCTCAAAAAGCCGGCAGGAAAACCCGTGTCGGGATTGCCGGATCGTATTTTCCCGGCAGGAATATCGACCTCCGCGATCCCGCACCGCAAAAAGCTGGCAGGAAAACCGGTGTCGGAAAGGGTTCCCATGACCCCGACCTATGACAGTACCGATCTTTACGATTCGGGCCTCTGTTATGCAGATGACCCGGTGGTTCCCGTAATCACAACCCAAACCCTGAAAGGACGAAAGTATATGGCAGGCAATCCAGTATCCGATATCGACAATGAAGCGTTGGCCATGGGCGAAGATCTGGCCGATGGGTTACACATCCTCGAAGTCCCATTGGGCGTGACAGGGGTGACGGAGGCGAAAACGCGGGCGGCGATCACATTATGCCATACCGCGGACAAGGACGTGGGGGACGCGAAGAAGGCGCGCCAAGCGGCGTCCACAGCTTTGCTGGCGGTGGACGAGACGGCGATGGAATTCATTTCGGTGACCCGCAAGGTGTTGGGCGGGTTCCTCGGCGAACACTGGAGCGCGGCGTGGGAGCCGACCGGCTTCCCCGACCAATCCACCGCCTTGCCGCGGACGCAGGAGAAGCGGCTGAATCTCTGCCGGTCGTTGAAGGAATATTTCACGGCGAATGCGGGGCAGGAAGTCGCGGCGTTGGGCGTGACGGCGGCGATTGCGGACACGAATTATGCCGCACTCTCGGATGGCCGCGAACTGCTGGCGCAGAAGGATACCGACCAAGGAGTGAAACTGAAGGCGCGCACCGCCGCGTATGACGCCCTGCGGAAATTGCTCCGGACCGCGGTGACCGAACTAAAGCGGTTCCTCGCCGATGATGACGACCGGTGGCACACGTTCAACCTGAACGCGCCGGCCGACCCGGTGACGCCCGATCCGGTGGAATTGGTGACACTGACGCCGGGCACGGCGGGTGTGATTGTGGCGAGTTGGGAGCGCGCGCGCCGGGCGAGCCGGTACCGGCCGTTTGTGCAGGTGGTGGGCGTGGATGAGGAATTCGTGGCGCGGAATGCGGTCCATGATTTGACGGTGAACCTGACCGGCTTCACAACCGGCCAGACGGTGAAGGTCTACATCGTGGCCGCGAACGACGACGGCGAGGCGCCGGCCAGTCCCACAGCGCAGATTGTCGTTCAATAGGAACGACCAGTCCCGAGTCCCGGGTCCCGGGTCCGTAGTCATAGGACTCAAGACTCAGGACTCAGGACTCAGGACTCAGGACTCGGGACTACGGACTAAGGACTAAATTTATGGCATTTGCCCCAATCAAACCGATCAATGGAGCGCGAATCGTGGCGGCGGCCGGTAAGCGGTGGTTACCGGAGATTGTCCAGGAGCTGGTCTTCTTTGTCCATGTGCTTTTTGAGTTGGGTGAAGAACTTCAGCATCGCCAACCAGATTTCGCCGGTCATATTGTTCAGCCCGCGCTTGGCAATCATGGCGTTGGTGTCCCGCAACATGTCCAGCAGCGTGACATGTTCCTGTTGCAGTTCGCCAATCAGCCGGGCCGTCGTCTGGTCCGGGTATTTCGTCAACAAGGCCGGGAACAGGTTCGTATCTTCGGCGGTAAAATGATCCTCAATCTGTTGCTTGAACGTGTGTTGAATGTCGGCCAGCTTCCGGTCGTTCTCCGGCGATCGGATTGCCTGAAACAGATTGTGGAAGGCATTCGCGCCGTGGACCAGAATTTCGTGATCCGCGCGGATGCTGTTCTCGATGGCTTTCCGACCTTGTGAAGGCGCAGTCATATGCAACCTAATTTAATACAAGTCGCACACGAAGACAAGCGCCCGCGCAGCCGGCCAGCCACGCACGCATTGCGGTCAACCTTGAACTAATAA
>JBAXAT010000244.1:0-3687 GCA_037142335.1 Verrucomicrobiota bacterium
GTTCGGCGTCGGCAAGGTCGCGTGGGCAGACGTACAGCGCGCGACACCGTACGCGTTGACGTGGCTGGCGAGCATGGTGTTTTTGTACGCCTGTTTCGCGCTGATCAATGTAGTGCTGGGCAACATCGTGCAATCCACACGCGGGTTGATTTCAATCCTGCTCGCGCCGGTGATGGCGCGCAGCATTGACTGGGGGCACTTGGAGGCGACGCAATCCCGGCATGCGATCTTGCGGCGCGCAAGCGTGGCGGTGTTGATGACGATCGCGGTGGCGCTGTACGTCTGGGGAAAATAATATTGGACAGGCATCCTGCCTGTCCAACTACAAACCAGCTTTTGCGATTGACTGCCGGATAGGTTGCGATACTGTTCCGCAACCCTGTTTGCAACCGGAGCAAAATCACAATGTCAAAATTATCACTGACTGACCTAAAAGACTTCCGCGGCAAGACCGTTTTCGTCCGCGTAGACTACAACGTGCCGCTCGACGAGACCGGCAAAATCACCGACGACAAGCGCATCAAGGCCACCGTGCCGACGCTTGAATGCCTAATTAAAGGCGGCGCGAAAGTCGTGCTCGCCTCGCACCTCGGCCGACCGAAGGGCAAACGCGATCCGAAGCAAAGCCTCAAGCCCTGCGCTGAAGCCTTGGCCAAGCTCATTAATCTGCCGGTCGCGTTCGCGGACGATTGCATTGGTGCCGGTGTTGAGAAGCAAGTGGCCGGGCTGCAAGCCGGTCAGGTGTTGTTGTTGGAGAATCTCCGGTTCTATGCTGAGGAAGAGAAGAACGATGCCGGCTTCGCGGCCAAACTCGCCAAGGGCATGGACATTTACGTCAACGACGCCTTCGGCACGGCGCATCGCGCCCACGCTTCAACCGCAGCGGTGGCGGAACTCGTCAAGCAACGCGGCGGCCAAGCAGCGGCCGGGTTCTTGATGGAAAAGGAATTGAAATACCTCGGCGGCGTTGTCTCCCACCCGGCTCGTCCCCTGCTCTGCATCCTCGGCGGCGCAAAAGTTTCTGACAAAATCAAAGTCATCGAAAACCTGCTCAACCTCGCAGATGTAATTCTAATTGGCGGCGCAATGGCCTACACGTTCCGCAAGGCGCAAGGCTACAACGTCGGCAAATCACTTTGCGAGAATGACAAACTTGACCTCGCCAAATCGCTCCTCGAAAAAGCCAAAGGCAAGAAGTTCTTCCTGCCGGACGATCAATTGGAAACCACCGAGTTCAAAGCCGGTGCCCCGACGCATAACACTGACGGCCCGACCATTGCCGAGGGCTGGGAAGGCGTGGACATCGGCGCGAAGACCATCGAAACCTACAAACGCGAAATCGCAAAGGCCAAGACCATTGTCTGGAACGGCCCGATGGGCGTGTTCGAAATTCCGGATTTCTCCAAGGGCACATTTGAAGTCGCCAAGGCGGTTGCCCAAGCGACCAAGAACGGCGCGACCACGGTCATCGGCGGCGGCGACAGCGCCAAGGCGGTGAAGCAGGCCGGCGTGGCCAAGGACATGAGCTTCGTGAGTACCGGCGGCGGCGCGTCGCTGGAGTTCCTCGAAGGCAAGCCCCTGCCCGGCGTCGCGGCATTAAGCGACAAGTAAATTAAACTACATAACAGAGAACGCAGAGATTAATAACCTCTGCGTTTTTCTTTTCCCGCCAATCCGCTGTCACCTAACTGCTGTTGCT
The DNA here is from genome assembly GCA_037142335.1 of Verrucomicrobiota bacterium. GTDB lineage: Bacteria > Verrucomicrobiota > Verrucomicrobiia > Palsa-1439 > Palsa-1439 > CAINDI01. Next base: position 1,700 of record JBAXAT010000244.1, read on the forward strand.
TCCTGATCTTCCCGGCAAGTAAAAACAGGCGCAGTTTTCCCGCGCCGCAGTAGGACATCCACACGGGCAAGGAACTCTTTCATCGCATACGGTTTGGTCATGTAATCGTCGGCACCCAATTTGAACCCCCGCAACTTATCTTCGAGATCCACCATCGCCGTCAGCATCAGGATCGGGGTCGCTTGGATACTGGGCGCGGATTTTACCAATCGACAAACTTCATAACCGTGTAGCTCCGGTAACATCAAGTCGAGGATGAGCAGATCCGGTCGTGACTCAAGCATCTCATTGAGGGCAGTCCGGCCATCAGCGGCGCAGCGCACTACATATCCGCGCCGTTGCAGATGAAACACCAGCAATTGCGCGGCATCGACCTCGTCTTCTGCTACTAAAATGCTGGTTGGTCGTTTTCTGTTAGTTATCATGCTTCACTATTCTCCGGCACTACGCCATTCTTGCTGCGGATTGGTGACAGTCTCGAAAAATCTCACGCCACCACTGCACACGGAGAACAGCAATCACCCAACCGCTAATCCTCGCTTGTATTTTGGAGGGAATTGGCTTAGAAAGCGGACGTGAGTAGCGAGAAATTGCGCATCGGCGTGCTGGGGTCGGGCAACGGCTCAAATTGCGAAGCGATTCTCCAGGCGTGCGAGCGGGGACAGATTCCGGGGCGCGTGGTGGTGATTGTCAGCGATATTGCCGATGCCTTTATCCTTGAGCGGGCGCGCAAGCGTGGCATCCCGTCACAGTTTGTGGGACCAAGCCGGTTTAAGACGAAGTTAGAGCCGGAATTTGAAACGCAGATGGCAAACATCTTGCGCGATGCCGGTGTGGAATTAGTGGCGTTGGCCGGCTACATGCGCGTAGTGAAAACACCGTTGCTGACAGCGTTTGCGGGGAAGATGTTAAATGTGCATCCGTCGTTGTTGCCGGCATTCCCCGGTTTGCACGCATGGGAGCAGGCATTGCAGGCGGGCGTACGGGTGACCGGTTGTACCGTGCATTTTGTGAATGAAGGCGTGGATGCCGGGCCGATTATTTTGCAGCAGGCGGTACCGGTACTGGCGGGCGATACGCCGGCAACGTTGCACCAGCGGATACAGGTCGAAGAACATACATTATTGCCGGCAGCGATCCGATTGTTCGCGCAGAATAAACTGCAGATCGATGGCCGGCAGATAACGATTTTGGAATAAGATTATGAGCGAGAAAACGAATAAGAAATTGCGATTGGGCTTACCGAAGGGCAGCCTACAGGAGTCTACATTTGCGTTGTTGGCCAAAGCGGGATGGAAAATCTCGTCGAGCAGCCGGAGTTACATCCCGCGGGTGGACGACCCGGAATTGGAGCTGCGCTTGATTCGCGCGCAGGAGATCAGCCGGTATGTCGAGCACGGCTTCCTGGATGCCGGGCTGACTGGCGCGGACTGGATTGCGGAAAACGACAGCGATGTGGAAGTTGTCGCCGAAATTGCCTACAGCAAGGCGACGACGAATCCGGCCCGGTGGGTGTTGGCAGTGCCGAACGATTCACCAATCAAGTCGGTCAAGGATTTACAGGGTAAACGCGTTGCCACGGAATTGGTGGAGGCCACGCGCCGGTGGTTAAAGAAAAACGGCGTGCAGGCCGAAGTTGAATTTTCGTGGGGCGCAACGGAAGTGAAGGCACCGGAGTTGGTGGACGCGATTGTCGAGCTGACCGAAACCGGCTCGTCGCTCAAGGCGAATAATTTACGAATCGTGGATGAACTGGTGCGGAGTTTCCCACAGTTGATCGCCAATAAGAAATCGTGGGAAGATACGTGGAAGAGGCAGAAAGTGGAGACGCTGGCGATGATGCTGAAAGGCGCGTTGCAGGCTGAGGAAAAAGTCGGCCTGAAGATGAACGTGCCGCGCGCAAAACTCGACGCATTGCTGAAACAGTTACCGGCCTTGCGCGATCCGACAATCTCGACTTTGTCCAAGCCAGACTGGGTGGCGGTAGA
>JBAXAT010000245.1:0-3684 GCA_037142335.1 Verrucomicrobiota bacterium
TGTTCCCGAAGAGCGCGCCGTCATGGCTGCGCTTTTCGCTGATGCCGATTATCGAACTCATCGGCATCCTTGCCCGCCCATTCTCACTTGCCATCCGTCTTTTTGCAAACATGACCGCCGGCCACCAAATCATCCTTGTGCTGCTGACCGGCGAGTTAATCGGCGTCAGCTATATGCTCCATCAGGCGTGGTGGATGAAATGCCTCTCGCCGCTGCCATTCGTCGGCGTGGTCGTCATGAATGCGTTTGAAATCTTTGTAGCCTTCATCCAGGCCTTTATTTTCGCCCTGTTAACCGCATTGTACTTGGGCGAAGCACTCGAAGAATCACACTAAACAGGAGATCAGAAAATGCCCCCCGAAACAGCACAACAACTCATCAGTACAGCGGCACTTGCCAAGCTTGGTGCCGGTCTTGCCGTCGGCCTCGGTACCCTCGGTTCAGGTATCGGTATCGGTATCATCTTTGGCAAGAGCATCGAAAGTGCCGCGCGCCAGCCCGAAGCCTTGCCGTTGGTCCAGCGCTTGATGTTTACTGGTTTCGCGCTCGTCGAAGCGCAAGCCCTGTACGCGTTATTAATCACGTTCATTCTGCTCGCGGCGAAGTAACGCCATGAACCGCATTCAACACCTTCTCGGTACGCTGGTTGCGCTCGGCGTCACGACTGCATCGTGGGCCGCCGAACACACCGCTCCCGGTTCCGGTGAACAAATTCCACCGAAGGATTGGGGTCTGCAAATCTGGACGCTTGCGTCGTTCCTAATTCTACTAACGCTGCTGGCAAAGTTCGCCTTCAAGCCAATTGCCGCTGCGCTCGACCGCCGTGGTCAACTCATCAAATCCCAAATCGATGAAGCCGCGAAATCGCGCGCCGAGGCAAAGCGCTTGATGGATGATTACCAGAAGCAAATCGCTGAAGCCCGCATCGAAGCCGGTAAGGTCATTGAAGAAGCCCGCCAGATTGGCGAGAAAGTCCGCAAGGAAGTTGTGGACAAAGCTAACTCTGAAGCATCAGCTATCGTGTCGCGATCGCAAGAGGAAATCATCCGTCAGAAGGAAAAAGGCATTCAGGAAATGAAGGACACGATTGCTGGTCTGTCCGTCCAGATTGCCGGACGCATTATTGAAAAGGAAGTCAATGTCGCGACGCACAAGCAGCTCATTGACGGCCTAATCACGGACCTTGCGAAAGTTAGAAAACTGTAAAATGGCCCAAGACCCGATCAATATCGGTTACGCCCGCGCGCTGTTTGAAATGGCGCAAGCCGAAGGCGTGGTCAGTCGCGTCGAAGAAGAACTCTACCGTCTAAGCGGACTACTCAAAGGCAACTCTGAGTTGTTGCAGTTCATCAAAGACCCGAATATCAAAGCTGAAGGTAAACGCCGGGCGCTCAGTGACTTGTTCCAAGGACGCGTTCATCCACTCGTTTTGACAACGCTCACCTCGCTCAGTGATCAGGACCGTGGCGGCCGGGTACTGCACGTTATCGAAGAATTCTCCGCCATTGCCTCTGTCGCCCGGCAGAAGGTTCATGGTGAAGTTACCACCGCTATCGTACTTGATGGCGATACGTTGAGCCGGTTAGTTACTGAACTGAATCGCGTAACCGGTAAAAATATCCAGCTTTTTCAGAAAGTTGATCCGGCAATTCTTGGTGGTGCAATCATCAAGGTTGGCGAACAAATTATTGACGGCAGTCTCCGTCGCAAACTCGATCAGATTCAAGCAAAGTTAGCGCAGTAGAGGTTATCCATGGCTGACACACTCACATTCGACTCCAAACAAATCTCCGACGTTCTCCGCAAGAGTATCAGTGAATTTAAATCCGAAGTCACTGTTCAGGAAGTTGGTGAAGTTATTGAATGCGGCGACGGTATCGCCCGTGTCAAAGGCTTGCCGAACTGTCTTTCAGAGGAAATGCTAGAGTTTCCCGGCGGCAATTATGGCGTCGCACTCAACCTCGAACGCGATAATGTTGGCGTGATGATTCTCGGAGATTTCACAAAAATCGAAGAAGGCCAGCTCGTCAAGCGTACCGGTCGCGTTCTCAGCGTGCCGGTCGGCGATGCGTTGCTTGGCCGCGTTGTTAATGCGCTCGGCCAGCCGATTGATGGCAAAGGTCCGATTAACGCCGAAAAGATTCGTCCGATTGAAACTCGCGCTCCAAGTGTTATCGAGCGTGAACCAGTAAAACAACCGCTCGCAACCGGTCTCAAATCCATCGACGCGATGATTCCGATTGGCCGCGGTCAACGGGAACTCATCATCGGCGACCGGCAGACTGGTAAGACCGCTATTTGTGTCGACACGATTATCAATCAAAAAGGCGGCGATGTGATGTGTATCTATGTCGCCATCGGCCAGAAGAAGTCGACTGTCGTCAGCGTTGTCGAGACGTTGGAAAAAGCCGGCGCGATGGATTACACCATCGTTGTCAGTGCCACCGCTAGCGATGCCGCGCCGATGCAGTTTGTTGCCCCGTATTCCGGCGCGGCGATGGGCGAACATTTCCGCGACAACGGTCGACACGCGCTTATTATTTACGACGATCTTTCCAAGCACGCCGTGGCTTACCGGCAAATCTCATTGCTACTACGACGACCGCCCGGTCGCGAAGCTTTTCCTGGCGACATCTTCAATCTGCACAGCCGGTTGCTCGAACGTGCCGCCAAACTCAATATCGATGCGCCGAAGTTGAATCCATTTTATCCGAAGGGTGGTGGGTCACTCACGGCGTTGCCGATTATTGAGACGCAGGAAGGTGATTTTTCGGCGTACATTCCGACAAATATCATCTCGATCACCGACGGGCAGATTTATCTCGAATCCGATTTGTTCTATGCCGGCATCCGACCAGCGGTCTCAGTTGGCCTCTCGGTCAGCCGCGTTGGCGGCAGCGCGCAAACCAAGGCGATGAAGAAAATCGCCGGGACGTTGCGCTTAAGCCTTGCGCAATATCGGGAACTCGCGGCCTTCTCGCAATTATCAAGCGATCTCGATAAGAACACGAAGGCGCAGCTGGATCGCGGCCAACGCATGGTGGAATTACTCAAGCAGCCGCAGTATCGACCGATGACGAATGAAGACCAAGTCGCAATCCTCTGGGCCGCAACCAATGGTTATCTAGATAGCGTCGAAGTGACGGCAATTCGTAAGTTTGAAGTCGAGTTCCTGCAATTCCTTAAGAGCAAGTACGCGACGACGATGGAACAGCTTCGCTCGAAGAAGGAACTGACCGATGAAGTCGTCGCGGGCTTAAAGAAGGCCGCGGACGAATTCAAAGGCATCTTCTCCGGTAAGTAGGACATGGCCAGTCTTCGCGACATTCGCCGCCGCATTAAGGGCGTGAAGAACATCCGGCAAGTGACCCGCGCGATGAACATGATTGCCGCGGCCCGGTTGCGGCGTGCCCAAAGCAAAGCCGAGTCCGCCCGGCCGTATGCCGAGCGCATTACCGGAATCTTGCAGGATGTCGTTTCGTCGAGCGGCGGCGCAGCCCGGCATCCGTTGATGGCCAGCCGGGAAGTGAAACGGATTGCGCTGGTGATTGTAACCTCAGATCGGGGCTTGTGCGGCGCGTTTAATGCCGGCATCATTCGGGAGGCGCAGCACTTTCTGCAGGCGCAGCGTGTCCCGGTGGATGTCATTACCGTTGGGCGCAAGGCCCGGGAGCACTTCCACCG
>JBAXAT010000246.1:0-3679 GCA_037142335.1 Verrucomicrobiota bacterium
AGATACTCGCGCTGCCCCACGGAGCGGCTGCAACCGGCGCGTTCTTATCGAGGAATGGATGCCCCGGCAGGAATGGCGCTAGGTGTTGCGCGACACCGATCGGTCCCATGCCGGGACCGCCGCCGCCGTGCGGGATGGCAAACGTTTTGTGCAGATTTAAATGGCAAACGTCAGCGCCGATGTGACCGGGGCTGGTCAGGCCAACTTGCGCGTTCATGTTTGCGCCGTCCATATACACTTGCCCGCCATGCTGGTGGATGCTGGTGCAGATTTCTCGGATGCTTTCTTCAAAAACGCCGTGTGTGGAAGGATAGGTGACCATCAGGGCGGCAAGGTTGCCGGCGTGCTGCGCGGCTTTCGTGCGCAAATCAGCGACATCAATGTTACCGGCAGCATCGCAAGCGACTGGAATTACCTGCATGCCGGCCATCGCAGCGCTGGCCGGGTTTGTGCCGTGAGCGGAAACTGGAATCAGGCAGATATTACGGTGGGCTTGACCGCGTTGCCGGTGAAATTCGCGGATGACGAGCAAGCCGGCGTATTCGCCTTGCGAGCCGGCATTGGGTTGCAACGATACCGCTGCAAAGCCGGTAATCTCGGCGAGCCAGGTTTCAAGTTGCCGGAACAATGTCCGGTAACCTTCCGCTTGGTCGCGTGGCACAAACGGATGTAGCTTGCTAACTTCCGGCCACGTTACCGGCAGCATTTCGGAAGTCGCGTTCAACTTCATCGTGCACGAGCCAAGTGGAATCATCGCATGGCACAATGATAAATCCCGCGCCTCGAGCCGCTTGATGTACCGGAGCATTTCGTGTTCGGTGTGATAGCTGTTAAAAACTTTTGCTGTCAGAAATGCGGAAGTTCGGACCGGCAGGGAAGGTGTGACGACTGCCGTACCTTTGAAGAGTTTAATGAGTTCATTCACATCCGTTTCAGTCGTGGTTTCGTCGAATGAAATGCCAATTGTGCCGTCGCCGAAATCGCGAACATTAATCCCGGTCGGTGCTTTAGCGCGGATGCGAATGGTATCGAAAAACGGTTCCTTTCCGATACGTTCAACTTTCTCGGAAAGTCGGCGCGTTAACTCGTGAATGCGGCTGGCAATCCGTTTCAGTCCTGTCGGACCATGATAAACGGCGTACATCGATGCCATGACGGCCAGCAGGACTTGCGCAGTGCAGATGTTGCTGGTGGCTTTGTCGCGGCGGATGTGTTGTTCGCGCGTTTGCAGTGCGAGGCGCAACGCCGGTTGGCCTTGCGCATCTTTTGAGACGCCGATGAGCCGTCCCGGCATGTGGCGTTTGTAGGCGTCGCGCGTTGCGAAGAAGCCGGCATGAGGGCCGCCGTAGCCGAGCGGCACACCGAATCGTTGCGCGCTGCCGATGGCAACATCCGCGCCGAATTCGCCGGGCGGTTTCAAAAGTGTGAGTGCGAGCAGATCGGCGGCCACAACGACCAGTGCGGAGTGTTGGTGAGCGGTCGTACACAAGGCGGAGTAGTCGTGGATTGCCCCATCGGTAGCCGGGTATTGGACGAGGAGGCCGAAGACGTTGCCGGCGATCTGGAATTGACGGTGGTCGCCGACAACAATTTTAATGCCAAGTGGGTTGGCGCGAGTTTGGATGACGGCGATCGTTTGCGGATGGCAGGTTTCGGAAACGAAAAAAATGTTGGCGACATCGTTTTTACGGACGGCGAAACAGAGGTGCATGGCCTCGGCGGCGGCGGTGGCTTCGTCAAGCATCGAGGCGTTGGCGATGTCGAGGGCTGTCAGGTCCACGATCATCTGTTGGAAGTTGAGTAATGCTTCCATCCGGCCTTGCGAAATCTCGGCTTGATACGGCGTGTAGGCGGTGTACCAGCCGGGGTTTTCCAAAATGTTGCGCTGGATTACCGGTGGCGTGATGCAATCGTAATAACCCATGCCAATATACGAGCGGCACAGCTTATTTGCAGACATGATGTGTTTCAACTCAGCGAGCGCGTCCGTCTCAGTTGCGGCCGCCGGTAACTGGAGCGGCCCGGTTCGACGGATGTTCGCAGGGACGGCGGCGTTGACCAGCGCGTCGAGCGATGGGAAACCTAACTCCGCCAGCATCGCGTTGTTGTCGGCCGGTAGGCCGAGGTGCCGGTACGCAAACGAATCGGGATGGTGCATGACGAAACTAGGCGCCGATGTGCGCGGCGTAATCGTTTGGTGTCATCAACTCGCCGAGCTCTGGTAGGTCGCTCAGCTTGACCTTGAACATCCAGCCTTTGCCGTACGGGTCTTGATTCACCAATTCAGGTGTGCGGGACAATTCCTCGTTCACCTCGACAATGTCGCCGGTGACCGGCGCATAGATATCGCTGGCGGCTTTGACGCTTTCGACTACGGCGCATTCCTTGCCGGCTTCGACGCGGTCGCCGACCGGCGGTAGCTCGACATACACGATGTCGGTCAGTTCGTGCTGGGCATGGTCGCTGATGCCGACGACGGCAATGTCGCCTTCGACGCGCACCCATTCGTGAGATTTTGCGTATTTCAAGTTTTGTGGAACGCTCATGTGCCTCGTTTGTACAATGGTTTCTTCGCGATACTTGCCGGGAATAGTTTCCCGCGCACTTCGATTTCAATTTTTGTCCCGACCGTAGCGCGACCGGCTTCGACATATCCCAACCCAATACCGCCGCCGAGTGTCGGGGATTGTGTGCCGCTTGTGACTTCGCCGATTTTTCGTCCGCCGTCAAGGATGGGATAATGTTGCCGGGGTGGGGGACATTTGCCAGTCATCTGGAATGCCACGAGTTTGCGCGCCACGCCTTGGTCGCGTTGCCGGAGTAAAACATCGCGGCCGGTAAAGTCGCCTTTGTCGAACGCCACAAACCGGCTCAGCCCGGCTTCAATTGGTGTGGTCTCGCTGGTAATGTCGTGGCCGTGCAATGGCAGGCAAGCTTCGAGACGTAATGTGTCGCGCGCGCCGAGGCCGCATGGTTGCGCGCCGCGTTTTATAAATTCGTTCCAGAGAAAAACCGCGTCGGCGTTGTCGCACAGGATTTCGTAGCCGTCTTCGCCGGTGTAGCCGGTGCGCGCGACCCAGCAGTTCTTACCGAAAACCGCTTGTCGGGCGACATGGAACGGCGCGAGGCCGGGATCGAGGAGTTGCCGGGCCTGCGGCCCTTGCAACGCCAGCGCGGCGGTCTGCTCGCTTTGGTTGCTGACGACGATGTGCTGGCTGAGCCACGCGAAATCGGCGGCGATGTTGCCGGCGTTGACAATGAGCAGAAACACGCTCGATTCGACTCGGTACAAAATTAGGTCGTCAATGACGCCGCCGGTGGCATTGCACATCAGGGTGTATTGCGCCTGCCCAACGGCGACTTTGCGAATATCGTTGGTGAAAAGACGGTTGAGCGTGGCTTCGGCTGCCGGCCCGGCGACTATGAATTCGCCCATATGCGAAATATCGAACAACCCAACGTGTTGTCGGACAGCAAGATGTTCGGTGAGGATACCGGCGTATTGTACCGGCATGTCCCAGCCTCCGAACGGCACCATTTTTGCGCCCAGCGCAACGTGCGCGTCGTGTAATGGAGTTTGCTGAAGTGACATCGCGGTGGCTACCGTACCGGCACTAGCCAGACCTGTCAAAAACAAACGTACTATCAAGGATTGTGGCTTGCGTGCGGCAGGGTGTAC
>JBAXAT010000247.1:0-3661 GCA_037142335.1 Verrucomicrobiota bacterium
ATTACCGGCAGGACCAAGTAACGGCGATTCGCACTGGCCGATTAACCGGAGGCCCAACGTGCCGGTGGCAAAATTACTTACTTCTGTTTGAACGCGCTCGTGAACGACAGCATCGCGGACGACGCCGCCTTTGCCGACATCAGATCTGCCAGCTTCAAACTGCGGTTTGATTAGCGCAATCAGTTGCCCGCCAGAGCGGAGCAAGTTCACTGCTGCCGGTAAGATTTTTGTTAACGAAATAAATGACACATCAATAGTTACTAGTTCCGCCGGTTCACCGATTTGTGCCGGTAAGAGATTGCGAGCATTGACTTCGTCGTGAACCGTCACGCGCGAGTCTTGCCGGAGTTTCCACGCGAGCTGACCTTTGCCGACATCCACGGCGTGAACATGGCGAGCATCGTGTTGGAGCAGGCAATCGGTAAAACCGCCGGTCGAAGCGCCAATATCAACGCAGAGCTTGCCGATGGGATTAATTTGAAATGCGACGAGTGCGGCTTCGAGTTTGTGACCGCCACGACTGGCGAATTTTTCGCCGGCGGTAATTTGCACGTCGGCATCAGAAACGACAGTGTCGCTAGCTTTGACAGCGAGCTGGCCGTTGACGCGGACTGCGCCGGCGAGAATCAGTCGCTTAGCTTGTTCGCGGCTGGCGGTCAGACCACGGGCGACGAGTTCGATATCAAGCCGGGCGCGCATCGGCGGTTACGACTCTGAATTGTTGTGACTGCGCAGCCAGCGCCAATGCTTCGTTAACCTTGGTAAGGCCAGTTGCGGCATTCAGGCCATACTTGTCCTGTAAATCTTTGTTGTTGGTGGCGTGCTCAATAAATTTATCCGGCCAGCCGACGCGGACAACCGGCGTGCGGATGTGCGCATCCGCCAGCGCCTCCATGACGGCACTACCAAAGCCGCCCATCAGAACACCGTCTTCGACGGTGCAAATGACTTTCGTAATCTGTCCGTATTTTTCGAGCATCTCTTGGTCAATCGGTTTGCAGAACCGGGCATTAATGAGGGCCACGGATTTACCTTCGGCTTGCAACCCAGCCACGATGTCGCGAGCAATCGGTTGGACTGCGCCGTAGAAAATCACCGCCACATCGGTGCCGTGTTGGATGACTTCGGATTTGCCGATGGGGATAATCGCCGGACGCTCTTTAACCGGCACACCTTCGCCTGCACCGCGCGGATACCTGATCATAATCGCGCCGTGATGGTGCAGCCCTGTCCAAAGCATGTCCACCAATTCATCTTCATCTTTCGGTGCCATCAAGGTCGCATTCGGCACGCATCGACCGAAGGCGATATCGAAAAGCCCGTGATGGGTCGGCCCGTCGCTGACCGAGAGGCCGGCGCGATCCATGCAAAAAACCACATCGAGGTCTTGCAGGGCAACGTCGTGGATGATGCAGTCGTAGGCGCGTTGGAGGAATGACGAATAAATTGCACAGACTGGTTTAAAGCCCATCGTCGCCAAACCGGCAGCGAATATGACAGCGTGTTCTTCGGCGATCCCAACATCAAAATACCGGTCGGGTTTGGCCTTTTGCAACTTGATTAGGCTCGTGCCGCTCGGCATCGCGCCGGTAATACCGACGAGCTGGTTGTTCACCTCGCTGAATCGCACCATTGCCTCGCCAAACACATCCTGATAATTCGGCGGCGCGCCTGCTGGCTTTGGTGCCGGCTTACCGGTGGCAATGTCGAACGGGCCGCACCCGTGAAATGTCTGAGGGTCTTCAAGCGCTTTTTCGTAGCCTTTGCCTTTGACAGTCTGGACGTGCAGGAGCAACGGATGATCCTGCTTCTTGGCCCATTCAAACGTTTCGATGAGCTTTGGTAAATTGTGCCCGTTGATTGGCCCGATGTAGCGCAGGCCGAATTCCTCAAACAACACGCTCGGCACCAATAAACTCTTGAACGCCTCCTCAACCTTGTGCTCGATCTTGGCAATTTCCGGGCCGAGCCGGTGCATGAAGTTCTCAAGCTTTTTATGGGCCGCTTGGTACCGGGGATTGGTGACAATCCGGTTGAGATAATCAGGAATCGCGCCAACGTTCTTGGCGATACTCCATTCGTTATCATTAAGAATGACAATCAAGCGTTTGGTGGTGTGCTTGATGTTATTGAGCGCTTCGAGTGTGATGCCATTCGTCAACGCCGCGTCGCCGAGCACGACAATCACTTGCTCGTCCGTACCGGCGCGATCGCGGCCAGCCGCCATCCCGAGCGCCGCTGACAATGCCGTACCGGCGTGGCCTGCGCCAAAACAGTCGTGCGGACTTTCTTCCCGAAGTGCAAAGCCCATTGGTCCGCCGGTCTGGCGGATTTTGTGAAAAACTTGCCGTCGCCCAGTCAGCAGTTTGTGGATGTAAATCTGATGACTGACATCGAAGACAAACCGGTCTTTTGGGGTCGCGAAGACTTTGTGCAGCGCAATGGTCAACTCGACTACGCCGAGGTTTGGGCCGAGGTGGCCGCCGGATTTGCTGAGCGAGTTGACCAGTTCGTCGCGAATTTCTTGCGCCAAGATGATGAGTTGTTCCTGAGTTAACAACTTCACATCCGCCGGCGAGTTAATCATCTCCAAATAACGTCCCATCGCAATTCTCCTTAAAGTAACTTGGCGTCTTGATCGTCGCCGGCTTTGTTAGCCGATTCAAACGGTTCCAGTTTCACCGAGCCATCGGCCTTTTTCTGTAAAATTTCGATTTTCTTTTCCGCTTCGTCCAGTTTCGCTGCACAAAAGCGCACCAGTCGCGTGCCTTCCTCGTAACGTTTCAGTACATCCTCCAGCGGCAACTCCGCACCTTCCATGTCCATGACAATTTTTTCCAAGCGCTGAATGGCTTGCTCGAAGCTCAAATTGGCGGCGTCTTTCTTACCGGCTTTCATTGACTGCGAAAACTACCACGAATCCAAACCGTCCAGCAAGCACGATGGTCAGGCGTCGGTGTCTTCAAACTGATGACCAGTCAGATGGATGAACGCGTCTTCGAGCGTCGGCTTGCCGACGCTGACGGCTTCAATCTCGCCGGGAAAGGCTTCGACCAGTGCCGGCACAAACTCATGACCGCGGGATCGCTCAATTCGAATCACGCGATCAACGATACCGGTTTTAACCGTAAACCGGCTTTCAATCTGCGCGCGTAGTCGGTCGCAATCGTGGGCTCGAATGGAAATCACATCGCCGCCAACCCGGTCTTTTAGCGTGGCCGGTTTGTCGAGCGCAACAAGCTGGCCACGATCAAGCAATGCGAGCCGGTCACAGCGCTCGGCTTCTTCCATGATGTGCGTCGTTACTAGCACTGTCACGCCTTCCCGGTTGCGCAGTTCGGTGAGATAGTTGCCGACTTCCCGGCGCACGCGCGGATCGAGGCCTGTACTTGGTTCGTCAAGCAATAACAATTCTGGCCGGTGTAGTAAGCCGCGCGCGATTTCAACCCGCCGCCGCAACCCGCCGGAAAGTTTTTCGGTTAATTCATCAGCCCGGTCAGCGAGGCCGAACCGCTGCAGCAATTCAGTGATGCGCTGCCGGAGCGGTGTGCCGCGCAAACCGAAGATGTGACCGTGATGCCGGAGATTTTCCAATACGGTTAATTTCTTGTCGAGGCTCGGCGATTGGAAAACGACGCCGATCCGGCGCCGCACCTCGTTG
>JBAXAT010000248.1:0-3654 GCA_037142335.1 Verrucomicrobiota bacterium
CGCAGGTGGATGAGAAGATGAACTTACCGACGCCCGCCTGAACGCAGCCTTCGAGAAGATTGATACCGTTGGCGACATTATTGCGGAAGTATTTACTCGGATTGGTCATACTTTCCGGCACAAGCGCATTAGCCGCGAAGTGCATAACGGCATCGGGACGGATTTGCTCCATTAACCGGAATAAGTCCACGCGGTTAGCGAGGTCAAGCTCATGAAATTCAGCACGCGTATCAACGGCCGCCCGGTGACCTTCACTGAGGTTGTCGAGCACGGCAATTTTATGACCGCAACCCAGCAGATGCTCGACACAAATGCTGCCGATATAACCGGCACCGCCGGTAACGAGAATTTTCATACAATCAGATTTAGCGGATAGTGAGTCAACTGGCAAGCTCATGAGGATTTTCTTGTAAATTATTCAGCTTGCAAAGTCAGCCCGCAACGCTACTATCACAATTCCTACCGTATGTAGGTAAACGCCCCGGTCACACGAGGCACAAGAACATCAACCAGAATCCAGTCATAATGACGGGATGTCCTGTCGAATTGGCAAATAGCTATTCGAAGGATTCTATAAGCGGAGGACACATTGGCGAATATTACAGTAAATGAGTTGTTAGAAGCCGGAGTGCATTTTGGCCACCAGACCATGCGGTGGAACCCCAAGATGAAGAAATTTATTTTCGTCGCGCGTAACGGCATTCACATCATCGACCTCAACAAAACTCTTACCCAAATCCAAATCGCCTGCGGTTTCCTCCACGAAATTGTCACAAACAATGGCGCCGTGCTGTTTGTTGGCACAAAGAAACAAGCACAACAAGAAGTCAAAGACGCTGCCGCTAAGACCGGCATGCCGTATGTCACTGACCGTTGGCTCGGCGGCACTCTTACCAATCTACGCACAATCCGTAAGAGTGTTAACCGCCTCAAAGAAATCGATCACCTTCTCGAAGGACCGGAGTCGGGACAGATTCCAAAAAAAGAAGCCGCCAGCCTTCGTCGGGACTCGGCAAAACTGCACCGCAATCTTGACGGTATCATCAATATGGATCGTCCGCCGGCTGCGCTTTTCGTAATTGATATTGATCGCGAGAAAATCGCCATCGCCGAAGCTCAACGCCTTGGCATTCCGATTATCGCAATTGTGGATACCAATTGTGATCCTGACGAAGTGACTCATCCGATTGCCGGCAACGATGATGCGATTCGCGCGGTTAAACTCATTACCAGCATCATCGCTGATACCATTGTCGAAGCTCAATCAGAACTTGGCAAAAAAATGCCAGCGATGCAAGCTGACGAAGCCGCAATGCTCGCCGCCGCACCAACATCCGAACCGGCCGCATCGACCACCGCCTAACCTTAACTTACCGGATCTACATCAATGGAAATCGATTCCCAAGTCGTTAAAACCCTGCGCGAAAAAACCGGCGCGGGCATGATGGATTGCAAGAAGGCTCTTGTTGAATCCAAAGGTAACGCCGCTGAAGCCGAGGTAATCCTTCGTAAAAAGGGCATCGCGGTCGCCGGTAAAAAAGCAGAACGCGCCGCCAATGAAGGCTGCATCGCCAGCTACATTCACCACGGCAGCAAGCTCGGCGTGCTCGTCGAACTCAACTGCGAAACTGACTTCGTAGCCCGCAATGACGCCTTCCGCGAGCTTGTTAAAGACATCGCCCAGCAAATTGCGGCCGCAAATCCAACTTACGTCAAACGCGAAGATGTGCCGGCAAACATCGTTGCAGCTGAACAGGAAATCTACAAAGCCCAAGTCAAAGACAAGCCGCCGCAAGCTGTCGAAAAAATTGTCACCGGTAAGCTCGACAAATTCTATTCGACAATCTGCCTTCTCGAACAGCCGTTCATTAAGAACACCGAAATTATCATCAAAGATCACCTGACTCAAAAAATTGCGCAGTTGGGTGAAAACATCGTGATTCGCCGGTTTGTCAGGTGGCAACTTGGCGAAGAGACCTCAGTCGCTTAAGGCGAGAACTACATGCGCAACTCCACCGCGTCGAAACCGAAGTACCGGCGCGTGATGTTAAAACTGAGCGGGGAAGCCTTGCTCGGTCGCCGTGAACACGGCATCTCAACTGAAACCTGCGCCGCAATCGCCAAAGAAATCAAAGACATCAAGGCTCTCGGCATTGAGCTTGCAATCGTCATTGGCGGTGGCAATATTTTCCGAGGTCTAGCCGGTGCCAAGTCAGGCCTTGATCGTGCGACCGGCGATTACATGGGGATGCTCGCCACGGTAATCAATGCGCTTGCCTTGCAGGACGCTTTGGAAAAGACCGGTGTGCCAACTCGCGTGCAATCCGCAATTGAAATGCGTGCTGTGGCTGAACCTTTCATCCGCCGGCGCGCCGTGCGCCATCTTGAAAAAGGGCGCGTAATAATTTTTGCCGCCGGCACAGGTAATCCATTTTTTTCAACCGATACAGCCGCAGCCTTACGCGCCAGCGAGATCAGCGCCGATGTACTTTTGAAAGCAACTAAGGTGGACGGCGTGTATACCGCGGATCCAAAGCAGGATCCACACGCTAAACGCTACACTCGTCTAACCTACCTTGATGCATTAAAAAACCGGCTTAATGTCATGGACGCTTCGGCATTCAGCTTGTGCATGGATAACCGGATCCCAATCATTGTCTTTGATCTATTCAAGCCCGGCAACATCAAGCGCGTTATCTGCGGCGACCCAATCGGCACCGTCGTCAGCGAATAAGCTGCATACACAAATTCCCTAACTTGCGAGAAACGGTAGTCGCGCTTAAAGTACAGTCAACTAATGATGGAGGATTATTATGCATATCGTTCGTGATTTACTAAAGACAAAAGGCAACCGGGTCTGGACAATCAATCCTCAGGCGAGTGTCTACGAGGCGTTGGAATTGATGGCAATGGAAAACATCGGTGCCATTGTAGTCACCGACCATGACCTGGTAGTCGGAATCTTTTCCGAGCGCGATTATGCCCGCAAAGTAATTCTTCTTGGGCGTACCTCTAAGACCACACTGGTCAGCGAGTTAATGACCCGCGACGTTCTCTACATCAGCCGCGACGACACCATCGACAACTGCATGGCGCTGATGACCACAAAACGCCTGCGCCATTTACCGGTTTTGGAAAACGGCAAGCTGGTTGGACTGGTATCCATCGGTGACGTCGTTAAGGCCATTATTTCCGGTCAGGAAACTACCATTCGGGAACTAGAGCGGTACATTACCGGCGGCCACACCACTAGCGAGTAAATTACGATAAGACATGCGTCACAGGCGTCGTGACTTACGCGGATACATGCTCGGTCAAATCGAAAAGTTAATCTATTCCGTCAACCCGCAGCAGTAACGACAATCAAGCCCGCTATACTACTAGGCTAGCGGAAGATGTTCCAAATCGTCTAGGTCACGATAACGGCCGGCGCACGCCTTAAGTTTTCGCAACCACGCCAAGGAAACAAACCGCAAATCTCCCAGCACCACACTGTCCGCAAATACTTCCTCAACGGCAGTTCCGGCAAAACCAGGAATGTAGTCGTACAAATCCAAAAAGCCAAGGTCGGTGGACAACATCATCAGATGTTGGTGACGGATGTAGGAATCGGCGACTGGCACCAAACGCTCTAATCCGCTCTGCGGATCACGG
>JBAXAT010000249.1:0-3645 GCA_037142335.1 Verrucomicrobiota bacterium
GGCATCACGCTGCCGGTGCATTTTGGTTCTAACGCCGGTGACGAGATGACGTTCAACACTGGCTTCTCATATTCAGAGAAAATCTCGCTCACCACAAATACAACAACACAATCATTCAACTCGCCGCTAACCGTGAATCTTATGATTCCAGGGCGTTTCTTTGAGTGGCAAGTGACTATTGGTGATACATTTTCATATGAAAATACGGATCTAGATAGCGCTGTCATGGCCAATCAAGCACAAGCTAAAACCTACAATAATATGGCCTCCATAAATATGGATCGCAGCTTCGGTAAATCTGAACTTGGTCTCGGTGCGGAACGGATTGATAAAATTTCTTCAGTGCCAACAATGTCGGAAACTGACTACCAGTTTTCGGTAACGCCAGCGTGGAAGCTGCGCGAGAATTACAGGCTATTTTGGTCAAACACATATGGGCTTGTGTTCCCCGAGCCAAATAATTACACACGACAGAATGTTGAAACCTATACCAGCGAAATTGGCGTTTCGGGTCAGATTACGCCGTACTTCAATGGATCAATCTCAGCTGGTTATGGGATTTCACATCTTAACGAGAAAGTAGAGCCGGGAACTACCAATGTACTGCATTCACAATGGACCGGTGGTCCTAGCGCTTCAATGACAGGCTCTTACACGCATCCATTAAATCCCAATACGTCATATAGCTTCAGTGCTTACTATAGTCCTGGCGTGACAGCTTTAATGTCGTCGTCAAGCGCCCAGGCTGTCTTGGGGGTTACAGTATCTGTTGCACACCGACTCACGCCAAATTTGACTCTAACGCCAACTGTTCAATGGACAAATATCTCATCAATTGGCGGAACAAATAATCACCAAAAAGACGATATGATCTCAGTTGGTATAGGTCTTAGCCGTCAGTTCTCTCGCCACTTGTCGGCATCAATTACGTACCAGTATGTTTATAAAATCTCTAACATGCCTCTCAATACTTATGACGTAAGCCAAATTACTGCCCAAGCCAACTATACTTTTTAGGAAAACCTGCATTCCATTCAGCGTGATTTTGTATCGACTGGTGATTAATGAACACAAACAGGCAACTACTGCTGATTGTAATAAATCTTCAATAAGTGGTAGCAGATGAATGAATCCCAGCCACCACCGATGCCAGTCGGCATTGGTAACGCATACGCATTTCAGGTCTTCAACACGATCTCGTTTTCGATTGTGTTAGGGATGCCGATGGTTTTGTTTTTTAAACATCTCGGCGCCTCGGCGACGATTCTGGGGATCGTGATTGCCTTGCCGGCGCTGTTGAACATTCTGCAGATTCCGGCGGCACCGCTGGTGGACAAGGTCGGTTACCGGGCGTTTGTGCTGCGCGGTTGGACAACCCGGTGCTTCATCATCCTTGGGATGGGAGTTGTGGCGTTTTTGCCGAGCAAAATCGATCGAACAACACGAATCGGTTTAATGCTGTTTCTGTTGTTTGCTTACAATGCGTCCCGCGGATTTTCCGTCTGTGGTTTTCTGCCGTGGATTACACAATTGATTCCCGAAAGTCTGCGAGGTCGTTATTTGTCACGGGATCAAATGTCCACAGCATTGGCACTGCTTGGCACGATGGCCGGAACTGCGTTGTTCGTTAAGCATGTAGAAAGTATTGCGGCATTTGGCTGGATATTTATTGTGGGTTTTCTTGGTGGCATGGCGAGCTTATGGTTTCTAGCTCGGATGCCGGATGCGCCGGTGCCTGTGCAAAGTCGCTCCACAGGGCCGGTGCCATGGAAGGCGATGGCGTTACACCCGCCGTTTTACCGTCTGTTGGTGTATAACATCGTCATTGTAATCGCCTTGGCTGGTAGCGGCGTTTGCTGGGTACCGCTACTGCGCGATGTGTACAAGTTTGCCGACTGGCAGTTTCTGGCGATAATGGCGCTGTATAGTGCGGGTTCAGCAGTGGCATTATGGGGTTTTGGTGCATTAGCCGACCGGGTAGGTAGCAAACCCTTGCTTGGTGCATCCGGTATCATCCTTGTGGCGCATTTTGCCTTATGGGTCGCTATTGCCGGAGGTGTAATTGCGCCAACCTTATGGGTGATGGTGATACTCCAAATGTTATCGGCACTTGGAGTGGCTCTGTTAACATTACCCAATACACGATTGTTAATGGCTGTTGTGCCGGAAATGGGTAGAAGCCATTTTTTCGCATTGTTCAGTGTCGTGACCAGTCTTACTGCCGGCATCTTCCCGGTTTTGTGGGGATTAGTAGTGGATAGTCTAGCCGGTTGGAAGGTTCGCTGTGGTATAATTGAATGGAATCAGTTCAGCGTCTGCTACGCGTTAATTATTGTTATTTATATCATCGCGCATATTTACTGGGCTCGTCTTTTGGAACCCAAAGCAATGCCGACCGATATATTTCTTCACGAGTTACTCGTGAAAACGCCGGGCCGTGCGCTGTCGCGATTGTTTACGCGGCGGCCGTTTGTCTGACGAATTCGCTGTCCAACGAGGTTGACACTTTTACTCCGCGTTCACCTACTAATGTAACTTTGTCTGGAGTAATGTTGATGTTTTTAACTCGTTCAAAGCGTCGCGGAATTGCCACGACAGCCATGATGTAGCGAACTGCAAACGGCTGATCGAGTCGCAATTTATGACAGGTTGTTATTCCGCGTTTTGATAATGCATTCGATTTTGCCGAACCTGCCAATCCGGTGTGAAAGAAACCAGTCACATCCTCCACGCCCATTACATTCTTATGCCGTCCGTTCCACGGTGCCGAATACCGTCCGCCGTTGCTCATCCACAACAACGTTGCCGGTAACACGCGTGGGTCGCGTAGTGTGAACCAGACGTAGCCTTCTTCCGGGAACGCCACTGCACTCCATGCAAATTTTAATTTCGGATCTGCCACCAAAATTGCGATGTCTTCAAACCCGCGCCGCGCTGGATACTGACTCAAGTCCGCCGTTGTACCGGTATTCGTTGGCACCGCCCGCAAATTGCGAAACACCGCGCCCGGTTTCAGCAACGAGTAAGCTTGCTGCTCTGGTACTCCCACCGGCTCGATGTAAACTTGCCGGTGCACGCACGCCGACGTGGACACCCGGCCCGCGCCCGGTCGGTCCGGAAACTGGAGTGTCGCGTGATGCCCAGGATTCATTGGTCCGGTCATACCTGAAATGATGTGCTCCTGATAAAGCGCCGTCTGACCGGCGCGCAGCGTAATCCGTTTATCCACACGTCCCGCTCGAATGCGTGTTCGGAGTGACAAATGCAACGTGGTGTCAGTGCCGGTGTGTGACAAACTCTCAAACCGCCAGTGCGCATTGGCGGTTTCGCCGTGGCCGGGATGTTGTTCGCCTCGGTAAGGCATTGCATTGCCACCGAACGGCAGACAGAAAAAATCACCGCGAAGCACGCGAATCAACGGCAAGGTGCCGGCGGGTGATTTTTCATTCCACCACGGCGAGATGGCAAGCGGTGAAATCGTTTTACCGGCAACGCGGAAACTGACTGGTGCGAGATGGCCGCCAGTTTGAGTGACTGCCGCGCTGACTTGTTGGTTGGAAAGAACGTATGAAGGTTGGCCAAAAATGATTTTCATTACAGCATCATAGAAAAAATGCGCTGTGAAGCAAGCCGGTCTTGCGTGCC
>JBAXAT010000250.1:0-3637 GCA_037142335.1 Verrucomicrobiota bacterium
AGATGAGTCGGCATGTAAACCGCTTTCTGCCACAACATACCGGCACCCAACCCGCTCGACAAAGAGGCCTTAACTTTGATAAAAGTAATACATTGTTGTTGAAAACTCAATAAAACACATTGTAATCCAAATGCTGGTTTTTAACTTTTATAAAAAGGCCAAGGGGAAATAATGCTCGACGCCACAAAAACCACTTTTGACTGGCAAGCCAATCCGACTGATGTCTGCGTCTTACCGGTGTCGTCGGTGGAACAACATGGCGCGCACCTACCGCTCCTTGCCGATGTCATCTTCGGCGATTACTTCGGACAAATGATCGCCGAAGGCTTGAACGCCGCGCTGCTGCCCAACATGCCGTACGGGACATGTCTTGAGCACACCGCATTTCGAGGCTCATTCACGCTCCGCCCGGAAACGCTCATGCAAGTTGTCCGCGACTTAGCCGATGCCGCCGAACAACAAGCCTTTCGCTTTCTTGTTCTTGTCAACAGCCACGGCGGCAACTTTTGCATCCAACCGGCAGCGCGCGACATTAACCGTCACAACCGGCCCCTCAAGATTCTGTTCGTGAACTGGTGGGAGTTTTGCGACCCCGCGGTCTCGCCAGACGGCGTTAGCGGCGGCAAAGAGATTCATGCCGGTGCGTGGGAAACGTCACTACTGATGGTGATTCGCCCCGATCTCGTCGGCACCGATTGCCGCGATCTGGTGATCGATCCGCACGACCCGCTACCGCTCGACCGGCGCGACCTAACGACGTTTGGCAGTGGCCGGCTCAATCCGTCCGGCGCGCTCGGTTTTCCGTCGAAGGCCAAACGCGAAATCGGCCAATCCGCAATTGACTCAATTCGCAAAAACATCTTCCCCTATCTCTGCGACCGGATTGCGCGGCTTCGGCAAGATCCGCGTTACTGAGTCTGGCGGCAAAATCACTTTCTTTCATACCGGTTGGCTGTTACTTTCCGCTTAGGTAAACAATGAACACCAGCGCTGCAACTCCCCAGCAACTCGGCTATCGGATGCCGGCTGAATGGGAATCGCACGCCGCCACGTGGCTTAGTTGGCCGCGCCCCGACGGCGCCAGCTTCCCGGGCCGCTACGCCGAAGTCTTGCCGTCACTTGGCGAGTTGGTACGCGCACTCGCACCGTACGAGATGGTTGACATCACTTGCCGGAGCGAGGAGGTCGAAGCCATCGCCAGACAGACAATCGGCAACTGCGCCAACGTCCGGTATCACCGCATCCTCAGCGACGAAGCGTGGTGCCGTGATCACGGCCCGACATTTATCGTCCGCACCGGTAACGCTGGCATCGTGGACTGGATGTTCACCGCGTGGGGTGGGAAATACCAACCGTGTACCAACGATGATGCCGTGCCGGCCCGCATTGCTGACCTCCTTGGTTTGCCGGTCTTTCAACCGCCATTGGTGCTCGAAGGTGGCTCAATTGATGTGAACGGACAAGGACTACTCCTGACCACCGAAGCTTGCCTGCTCAATAAAAACCGCAATCCACATTTGAGCAAGAATCAAATCGAGCAATTTCTGAAAGATTATCTCGGTATTAGCCAAGTCCTCTGGCTCGGTGCCGGTATCGTAGGCGATGACACCGACGGGCATGTGGACGACATCACTAGATTTGTCAACCCGACTACGGTGGTGACCGCCATCGAAACTGATCCGCACGACGAAAATTACCAGCCCTTACAAGACAATTTAAATCGGCTACGGCGGATGAAATCCATCCAGCGCATTGTCGAGTTGCCGATGCCGAGCGTTGTGGAGCAGCGCGGCAACCGCTTGCCGGCCAGCTACGCAAATTTCTACATCGCCAACGCTGTTGTCATTATGCCGACATTCCGGCAACCGCTAGCTGACCAGCGCGCCCAAGCGACGCTCCAAGAACTTTTTCCGTCGCGCCGGGTCGTGCCGGTCGATAGCACGGCAGTGATTTGGGGCCGCGGCTCATTCCATTGCCTGACACAACAGCAACCAAAAGTTTGACACAATCCCAGCCGGTGGTTAGTCTGCCGTTGGAGTAAAAAACTATGCCGAGACTCAAATTTGTTTCTAAAGTCGAAGGAGTTGACACCATCGAGCTCCAAGAGTCGATCATCACCATTGGCCGCGGTGTTAACAACGTCATCTGCATCGAAGATGCCAATATCTCCAAGAATCACGTCTTGTTAATCATGGAAGAGGGCGCGTACCGGATTTTTGACCTGCACTCCATCAATGGCACCACGGTCAACGGTAAGCGAATTGGCACCGCCACACTGCAAGACGGTGACGCCGTGCGAATCGGCTACCTCGATCTAATCTACGAAGTCGCCGCCCCGGCACCAGCCAAATTAGTTGCGCCAGAACCGCCGGCAGCGCCAGTTGTTGCAGCACCGGTTCCACCACCGCCGGCGCCAGCAACACCTGTTTCGCCAACACCGGCCAAACCAGAACCGGTCACACCAGTTATTGCAGCACCAGCTCCACCACCGCCGGCACCAGCAACACCTGTTTCGCCAACACCGGCCAAACCAGAACCGGTCGCACCAGTTATTGCAGCACCAGCTCCACCACCACCGGTCGCACCAGTTGTTGCGAATCAACCACCGACAACACCGGTAGAACCAATTGCACCGGTCCCGACAAAGCGTTCATTTTTCAGCTTTTTTGGCAAGCGCGCTGCTGCGCCAACGCCCGCGCCGGCGCCAGCCGTGCCAGAACCGGTCATACCTACGGTTGTAGCACCCACGCCTCCTACGACAGTCACGCCAGAACCACCGGCCGCACCGGTGAAAAATGCTCCGGCAACAACACCTCCTAGTCAGAAAAAGTTTGGCGCGCCGCCGGGTGGACAAAAGATCCGGTTGAAACGCGAGTAATTCCGCGTCAACTATTCACGCAATCAAAGACAAAAAGTTAACCCCGGCACCATGCCGGGGTTAACTTTTGATTTATTGATTCAGAACGGTTACTGGTTCTTCTCGTCCTGCGCTTGTTCGAATGCGTGCTCCAAGTCCACGATGGCTTCACCGGGCTTGAGCGCGTCCTCAAACATTCGCTTTTCAGCATCGAGCTGGTCAGCGGAGTAATTGGCAGCCTTGATACTAAGACCAATGCGGCGCTCCGCGGTGTCAATCTTGATGACGCGAGCGTCAACTTCTTGATCGACCTTGAGTGCATCTTTCATTTTCTCAACACGCTCTTCGCGGATTTGACTAATGTGAACCAGTCCTTCCAAGCCGCCGGCAAGTTCGACAAATGCTCCGAACGACGCCAGTTTGACAACCTTGCCTTTGACGAGATCGCCCATCTTGAAATGCTGGTCAATATTCCGCCACGGATCTTCGCTGAGCTGTTTAAGGCCGAGCGACAACCGCTGGGTGGCGGCGTCAACTTCAAGCACGACAGCTTCCACAGTCTGACCTTTTTTAACGATTTCGGTCGGATTGGTGACTTTGCGCGTCCACGACATGTCGGAGATATGCACCATCCCGTCCACACCTTCTTCGACTTCGACAAACGCGCCGAAGTTAGTCAGATTGCGAACCTTGCCACTGACCTTGGTGCCGGCTGGATATTTCTTAGCAACGAAGGACCACGGGTTGGCTTCGAGTTGGCGGATGCCAAGCGAAATCTTT
>JBAXAT010000251.1:0-3636 GCA_037142335.1 Verrucomicrobiota bacterium
CGGGACGGATTGCGGAAGGCAAAGTGGCGGTGACGGTGAGCGAATGCGATGTGACCCTGTACGTCGACCGGATGCGGTTGGCGGAGGTATTCCAGAATCTCATCGACAATGCCTGCAAGTTTATGGGCGACCAGAAATCGCCGCGCATTGAGATTGGGGTTGAGGAACGCACCGGTGGGCGAGTATTTTTTGTGCGCGACAACGGTATCGGAATTGACCCGCGCCACCAGTCAAAGGTGTTTGAATTGTTTGAGGTATTGGATGTGAAAGCCGGCGGTACCGGCATTGGTTTAACGCTTGTGAAGCGGATTGTTGAGTTGTACAAAGGGCGCGTTTGGCTGGAGTCGGAAGGTTTAGGAAAGGGCACGTGTTTTTATTTCACACTACCGGAGGCAAATAAAGGGATGACGCTATGAAAGGTGAACCGATTGTAATTTTGTTAGTGGAAGATGATGAGGCGCACGCCGAGATTGTGCGCCGGAATTTTGAGGAGTGCCGGATGGCAAACCATTTGGTGCGCGTGGCCGACGGGCAGGCGGCGTTGGATTATTTGCATCGGCAGAATGGATTTAGCGACCCGGTAAAGTCGCCGCGTCCCGGTATCATTCTGCTCGATTTGCGGTTGCCGAAGGTAGACGGATTGGAAGTATTAAAGAGCATCAAGAACGATTCCTCGCTGAGCACTATTCCGGTTGTGATTTTAACCACTTCGAAAGCGGAGGCAGACATGGTCAAGGCCTATGCCTGCAGCGCCAATAGTTATCTGGTCAAGCCAGTGGACTTCATAAAGTTTGCCGAACTGATGGAGACCTTCGGCTACTACTGGCTGGCCTGGAACCAGTATCCGAAGTAACCGATTCCGGTAATCCACATGACCACTGCGCGCCTGCAATTGTTAATCGTTGAGGACGACGCGGCGCACATCGAAGCTATCTACCGCGCCTTTGAAACCGCCGATACGGCGGTCGAGATTTGCGCCGTCAGCACCCTGCGGGAATACCGGGCGAGTGTGGCGGCGCAGGTGCCGGACTTGGTGGTGATGGATTTAAACTTACCTGACGGTCGCGCCACGGATGTGCTGACGCATCCACCGGAGGACGCGCCGTTCCCGGTGGTGGTGATGACGGCGTTTGGCAATCAACAAATTGTGGTGGAAGTGCTAAAGGCTGGCGCTCTGAATTACATCGTCAAAACTCCCGAAGCGTTTGACTTGATGCCAAAAACTGTCGAGTTGGTTTTGCGCGAATGGCGACTACTCCAGAAGCACAAGAAGGTTAAGGGTGATCTGTCCGCCGTTCTTGAAGCAACGGCGGACGGCATTTTGGCGATCAGCTCGGATAACAAAATACTCTTTGCAAACAAACAGTTTGCTGAAATGTGGAAGGTTTCGACGGAGATCATTTCCAGTAATGATGACACACTTCTTCTGCAATATGTCCTCAGTCAATTGACTGATCCACAAGGTTTTCTCCAGAAAGTCCGAGAGCTATACAAGTCTAATGTGGAAAGTTTCGACACGCTCTTTTTCAAAGATGGTCGGGTGTTTCAGCGGTTCTCACGTCCCTTGTTGCGTGAAGCCAAGTTAGACGGACGGGTCTGGTCGTTTCGCGATGTCACAGCGCGCCGGCAGACGGAGCTGGCACTTCGTGACAGTGAGTTCCGTCTCCAGCAGGCAGTCGTCGCCGGGAAGGTCGGGTTATGGGAGTGGAATATTGACACGAACGAAATCT
Organism: Verrucomicrobiota bacterium; assembly: GCA_037142335.1. Taxonomy (GTDB): domain Bacteria; phylum Verrucomicrobiota; class Verrucomicrobiia; order Palsa-1439; family Palsa-1439; genus CAINDI01. Next base: position 1,731 of record JBAXAT010000251.1, read on the forward strand.
ACTACTCAGCGGAATGGAAGCGGCAAATCGGCTATGAAGATCATGAAATCGCCAACGTGGAGAGCGAGTGGGAGTGTCGCTTACATCCGGACGACCGTGCCGAAGTTGTTAAGAAGACCGATGATTTTATTGAGCATCCGACGTCTGGGTTTAGCTGCAGCTTCCGTTTTCGCCACAAGGATGGTTCGTATCGTTGGATTCTTGACCAAGCGGCAATTGTGACTGACAGCAATGGAAAGCGGCGCATGCTTGGTTCACATGTCGACATTACAGAATTGAAGCAGGTGACGGAAAACGAGCAAATTAGTAAGCAGAAGTTAGTGGAGGTGTTAAACGAATTACGCCGAACACAAGATCAAATCGTCACGGACGCCAGTCTGCGGGTGTTGGGTCAGATGGCGAGTGGAATTGCCCATGATTTTAATAATGTGCTGGCGCCAATCCTTGGCTTTAGCGAATTACTCGTCGCGCACCCGGAGAAATTAGCAGATAAAGAGCAAACTCTGAAACGCCTCCAAGTCATTAATGCTAACGCGATGAAGGCGGCGAAGATTGTTCAGCAGATGCGCTTTTTCGGTTATCGGTCCACAAGTGGTGAGGTTTTTCAACTGCTTGACCTCAACAAGTTAATCCGGCAAACGATTGAATTAACAAAACCGCGTTGGAAAGATCAATTGCAGGCATCCGGACAGACAATTCAAATTGTGGATGATTTATTGCCGGTACCGCTTGTGAATGGTGATGAATTTGCACTGCGCGAGGTGTTGAACGTATTGATTTTTAATGCGGTGGGCAATTTGCCAACCGGTGGAGTCGTCACCTTCCGCACGCTGGTGGTCGGTGGGCAATCAGTGGACGTATTGATTCATGATACCAATGATCTGTCAGCAACGGTCAAGCAGCAGTTTTTTGAGACATTCTCTGCCGGTCAAGCCACGCTCGGTGTGGGATTAGGAATGGCATTAGTTCAAAATGTGATTGAACGGCATGGCGGCACGGTGAACGTTGCTAGCGAGCCGGGCCAGGGGACAACCTTTAAAATCAGCTTGCCGATTCCGCGCACCGGTACGCAACCAGTTGTACCGGTTGTCAAGGCGACCAGAGTGTTGCGTCCGCTGCGTGTGTTAGTGGTGGATGATGAGCCAGATTTACTCTCGACTGCTAAGGCGTTTCTTGATGGTGATGGGCATAAGATTGAAACGGCTGCGAACGGTTCGTCGGCATTGGCGCGACTCAGAACTAGTAAGTTTGATGTTGTGATTACCGATAAGGCAATGCCGGAGATGAACGGTGAGCAGTTGGGAGCCATGATCAAGCAGAACTGGCCAAATTTACCGGTAATTATGATGACCGGTTTTGGCGAGATTATGAAAGTTACTGGCACGCTGTCGCCGCACATCAACGCGCTCCTTAGTAAGCCATTCTCACAGGAAGAATTGCGCGCGATTATCGCCAAAGTGCTGCCGCTGGCAGCGCTATCAGAATGAAACTTTGACTTCTAAGTGAAAGTGTAGTTTAATTAACAGAGGTCGTAAGCTCTCCAAACGTGACTCACACGCTATCGGGACAGAGTGTATGCTGCCTTGATTTGACAAGGAAAGTAACCGGTGATTTATGAGTAAAAAAATTCTTTTAACAAGTGTCTGCCGTCCGATGGGGCCGCAGGTTGGCGATGCGACGTCGGTCGGGTATGAGTTGTTGTACCGGCAGGTGACGCGGGCGCAGGGTATTTTTAGTCCCCGGACAGTGAATATCCAGTTTTCGTTGGAGTACATCGCGGAGAACCTCGACACGCCGACAGTGGTATTGCAGTACCCATCCAAGCGCGAGTTGATTGCGGAACTCAAGAAGGGTTACGATTACGTTGGGATTTCCTTCCTGATGGCGATTTTTCACCACGTGAAGG
>JBAXAT010000252.1:0-3632 GCA_037142335.1 Verrucomicrobiota bacterium
TGCTTGCACAAACCAATGTCCCCACGGCCATCGGCTCAGCCAATTCACGCCGTGTAACATCACGCCAAGCACGAAAAAATTCGCGTTGTTGAAAACCAGCGCCAGCCCCGGCCAAACCGCGTATGCCACCACACTCGCTAAACCCAGCGCAATCACGCTACCCAACAACGGAATCACCAGCAAATTTGCCACAATGCTTACCGGCGTGAACAAATGGAAATACACCGCCATCAACGGTACCAGCCCTAGCCACGCCGCGAATGAACCGCCGGCCAGCATTGCCAACCACATCACTGCATGGACCAACTTCATTCGCCACACCGGCACTAATTCTCGCGGCAACAGCGGATCTGGGCGCAGCCACGCCAACCAAGCTGGTTCTGCCTCCGTCGGATCCGGGTTTAGAAAAAATTTCCACCACGCTGTCCTGTCTGTCAGCGTCGCCAATGCTATCACCACCGCAAATGACAACACGAATCCGCCGTCAAACAATTCCACCGGACTCCAAACCAAAATCACGATTGCCGCCGTCGCTAAACTGCTCAGCAAATCCACCGGCCGCACCAACATTCCACCGATCAACCACACGCACACCATCACCAATGCCCGCACCGCGCCGGGATGTGCGCCGGTTGCGAACACGTATAACACTAGCAGCGGAATCGCCGGTATCGCTGTCCACCGGCGCGGCACGCGCAGTAGTCGCAATGCCAGCACCACCACCGCTGTCACCAAGCCAACGTGCAGCCCATTGATGGCAAAAACATGAAACACACCGGTCCGCTGAAAATCCGCGTATATGTCCGGCGGAATTTCTGCACGCTCACCAATGACCACCGCCGCCAACGCGCCAGCGACTGCCGGCGCATTCTCCAATCCCAACCGCAGTGCCCGCTCCATTCGTTCCCGGAGTTGCAACGCCAACGCCGTAAGCGGTCGCCCACATCCGCTGGCCATCACCCGGCAATTGTCATTTGTCCGAATTGTACCGGTAAACTGGATGTTTTGTTGCGCCAGCCATTGCCGCGTGTCGAAGGTTCCCGGATTACCGGCTGGTGGTGGCACACGCAAAACCACTGCGCACTCAATCTTGTCGCCATACCGGAGTTCGGACGGTTGATGGGAAAATACAAACACCCGGCCGGTGGCAGACTCCCAGTCCGCGCCACGATTGAGCGCCGATAGTTCCAACTTGAAACTGCACCGGTCGTTTCTAAAATCCGGTGCGCTCACCACCACGCCGCGCAACGCCACATTCTGATCCCGGCGCTCCAGTAGATTAGAAATGTAGTTTGGCGCTGAGTTCGTAATTGCCTGCCGGTAACTCAACATCCCAGCGCACGCCACCGCCAGCAAGATCGTCAAGGTTGCCGGCCGAATTCGCCAAGCCAGCAAAAACAGAAGCATCCCACCGGCCAGCCACGCCGGCGGCCAAGCCATCTCCGCGCCGAGCCAAATCCCGGCGGCAAAAACAATCGCCAGCCCGACTGCCGGCCGTTTCATATTTTCAGCGCGTGATACCGGCCGATTTTCACGGCGTCCCGAATGGCGTGCGTCACAAGAGTCTTCGCGCGCCCGACCGCCTCGACGAGTCCGTAGCCCAGCGCTAGGTGCGCCGTCAATGCCGCCGAGAACACGCAGCCCGTTCCGTGCGTCTTCACGCCGGTAATGTGCGGCGCGTCAAACTCGTAGAGCCGGTTACTGGCGCAGAGCACATCCACCGCATCGCCGGTGAGATGGCCGCCTTTTACCAGAAACGCCACGCCATGCCGGTCTGCCAGCGCCTGTGCTGCCGCGCGTAATTCCGGTAATGTGCGAATCAGGCAACCCAACAAAACTTCAGCCTCCGCCAAATTGGGTGTGACCACCGTCGCCATCGGGAACAAAACCTTTTGTAAAACGCGAATCGCATCCGGCTTCAGCAAGCGCACGCCGCTGGTCGCCACCATGACCGGATCCACAACCAGACGGCAACGCACGCTGCCGGCAACGGCGCGGATGATTTTGGCGTCGTAAAGCATACCGGTCTTTGCCGCGCGCACCGGGAACGCCGTGCAGACTTGGCTAATTTGCTCGGCGACAATGCGCGGCTTGACCGGCTGTACCGCGCTGACACCGGCGGGATTCTGGCAGGTGATGGCGGTGATGGCGCTGGTACCGAACACGCCTAGCGCCTGAAAAGTTTTTAAGTCTGCCTGAATGCCGGCCCCACCGCCGCTGTCGGAACCGGCAATTGTGAGAGCGACCGGCATTGTCGCGCGCTTCTTCATGCCGGCAGTATAAACCGAAGCCGACAACGAGGGAACGCCGAATTTTGATTGCCGGATGGCGGCGGGTTTGCTAGGTAAGCCGCAACGTTCGCAGGAGGTCAAGTTATGGCAAAAGGTCGCGTCAAATGGTTCAATGAGAAAAAAGGGTTCGGATTCCTCGAGCAGGAGGGCGGCGGACCGGATGTGTTCGTCCACTTCTCCGCGCTTCAAGGTGAAGGATTCAAAACACTGACGGAAGGTCAAGCCGTCGAATTCGATGTGGTGCAGGACGCCAAGGGCGCCAAAGCCCAAAACGTTCGCAAGGCCTGACCGCCCGGCAACGCAACGTTGCCGGTAACCAGCCTCAGTGGTAGGATGTGCCGCGTGGAAACGTTGGCTGTCATTCTAAGTCTGTTCACACTCGCTGCGGTTGTCGTGGTGTTGGTGGTCTTTCTTCGCGAGCGGAATAAACCACAAGCCCCGGACCAATCGCTGTTGCTGATGCAACAGCAACTCGGCGTGCTCCAGCAACGCATCGACCGGTTTGGCGAAACGGTCTCCACTAGCCTCCAGAAGTCGAGCGATTCCATGAACGAGCGGCTGAACAACGCCGCGAAAGTTGTCGGCGATCTCCGCGAAAAAGTCGGCCAGATTCACGAAGTTGGCAAAGCGGCAGCGGAACTCGTCAATATTCTGCGCGCGCCAAAATTGCGCGGCGGGATGGGTGAATTATTCCTCGGTGATTTGCTCGCCCAGATTCTCCCGCCGGAACATTACAAGATCCAGCACACCTTCCAGAGCGGCGAGAAAGTTGACGCGGTCATCCAAGTCGGCCAACGCCTCGTGCCGGTCGACGCGAAGTTTCCGTACGAAAACTTCCGGCGCGTTGTGGATGCCAGCACCGACGCTGACCGGCAAACGGCGCGCAAACAATTTCTCCGCGATGTTCGCAAACACGTGGATGCGATTGCCGACAAGTATATCTTGCCGGACGAAAACACCTATGATTTCGCGTTGATGTATGTGCCGGCGGAAAACGTCTACTACGAAACCATCATCAAGCAAGATGCCGGCGAGGAACACGAACTCCTAGGCTACGCGCTCCATAAGCACGTCGTCCCGGTCTCGCCGAACTCATTCTACGCTTATCTGCAAACGATTCTGCTCGGCTTGAAAGGAATGCAGGTGGAAGTCCGTGCCCAGGAAATTCTCGCCAGCTTGCAGCGGCTGCGCGGCGACTTTGACCGGCTCGCGGAGAATTTCAGGCTCGTCGGCAAACATCTCACCAACGCCACCGGCAGTTACGCCGACACCGAAAAGACTTTGACTAAGCTCGACGCCAAACTCAGCCAGATTGAACAACCGTCGTCTTTACCGGCACCA
>JBAXAT010000253.1:0-3628 GCA_037142335.1 Verrucomicrobiota bacterium
TATGAGCGCGCCAGCTCCGGATGGTGAAGGTGCTGCCCGCTCCATGGCAATGGCACTTCGGCATGCCAAACTCAATCCCGACCAAATTGAATACATCAACGCCCACGGGACTTCCACGCCAGTCGGCGATAAGTGTGAAACGCAAGCTATCAAAACCGTTTTCGGCGCACATGCCTACAAGCTGGCGATCAGTTCCACCAAGTCCATGACCGGTCATCTGCTCGGTGCGGCCGGTGCCGTAGAAACGGCGGTTTGCATCCTTGCCATCCAGAATGGCATCGTCCCGCCGACCATCAACTACGAAACGCCTGACCCAGACTGCGATCTCGACTACGTGCCGAACAAAGCGCGCGTGATGCGCGTCAATGCCTGCGTCAACAACAGCCTCGGTTTCGGTGGTCACAACGCCACACTGATTATCAAACGGTACGAATAGCTGCTGTCCAATCACGGACAGTATTTGCCTACGAGCTTGAAGAAGCGAATGCCGTCCTGATACGGCTGGATGCGACTGGTTCGGTTGGCTAAATAAATCGTGCGAATCGGCAGACTGGCAATCTTGTGACCAGCGCGCCCAGCTTGAATAAGCATTTCAGTTTCCGTCTCAAATCGTGCCGTCGCTAATTTCAAATCTGGCAACACCGCCTGCGCCAACAGCCGGTAACCGCACTGGCTATCTGGAATTGCCTGCCGGGCCAGCTTACCGGTCACCCACGACATAAACCGGTTCGTCCACAGTCGTAGTGCTGGCATCCCACGCGAGTTCGTCATCCGCGAACCGATGACAATACCCGCGCCGGTTTGCGTGGCGAGATTGATAAATTCCGGAATCGCGGCGGGATCATGCTGCCCGTCAGCGTCGAGAAAAATTCCATAACCAGCCGGCGACTGCCGGAGGTAATTCAAGCCGGTAATAATCGCCGCGCCTTTACCGAGATTCACATCGTGCCGGAGCACCGTCGCGCCGGCGGCCCGCGCGACCACAGAAGTTTCGTCGCTCGAACCATCATCCACCACGATGACTCCCCGGACGTGTGGTTGCGTGCGCTGGATGACCTCCGCGATTGCATCGGCTTCATTAAACGCCGGGATGAATGCCAGTGTCTGACTATTCATTAGCTGGCCGGGCTGACTCGCCAAACGCTGTCGTGATCGCCATCCGACGGTCGTTCTCGATATTCCAGAGGTCGTGGAATAAGAACCATTGTTCGCTATGGGCGCTGATCGCTTTTTCCATCGCACCGGCAATGCGTTCGGAAATGTCGTCAATGGAATCGCGGCGACGCTCTGCCCAGATAGGTTCGCCGAGCACATACGAAAACTTATCGCCCGCGACGCGTACTGTAAACATCGGCAAGATTGGTGCCCCGGTCGTTAACGCTAGCTTAGCTGGACCATCTGGTAATCGCGCTGGTTGCCCAAAAAAATTAACCGTGTGCCGTCCGCCGGTGTAATCCCGGTCGCCCATCACGGCCACAAGCTCGTTCCGCCGCAATGCTGCTAGGCACTCGCGCGCGGCACGGCCGAAGGGAATTGGAGTCACGCCGCGGTTGGTCCGGTAACTTTGATAGAGCGCGTTGACTTGCGGGTCCGGTTGCCAGAGGGCGACGACGTTGACCGGATATTCGCGCTGAGCCAGCGCGCCGGCACCGAGTTCCCAGTTTCCAATGTGGGCACTCAAGATGATGACGCCTTTTCCTTTTGCGAGCAATTCGTCAAGCACGGTGAATACTAGTCCGAAGTTAATGAGCCGGTCGGCGTGTTCGCGATCAAGGTGGAGGAAGTGGAAAAAATCCACGAGATACTTGGCAAAATTGAGGAAGTTTTCGCGGGCCAGTGCCCGCAACGCGCGCGGCGATAACTCGGTGCCGTTGTGCTGATGAATACGGCGGAGATTGTGAATGACCGCTTCGCGACCGTGCCGGTCGAACAAGACGTACAGGTCGGCAAACCGGCGCGCGATTCCGTAGCCGACTTTGCGTGGTAAATACCGGGCGACGGCTTCGCCGAGTTTGAGTTGGCGGTACTTCAGGCTCATGGCCGATTGGCGCACAAACTCAAGATGTCCACTGCCGCATCGCGCGCCGCCTGTGGTCGGCCTAACGACCGGGCCGCTTCGCTCATCGCCCGGAGCAGTTCGGGATTCCGCAGAAACTCATCCACCAAATTCGCTACGTCACTCGCTTTCTCAGCTTTGACAGCGACATTTTGGGCCAGCAGTAGGTCGGTATTCTTGGCTTCCTGACCGGGAATTGGATTAATGATAATCATCGGGAGGCGTTTAATCAGACATTCGGCAGTGGTGATGCCGCCGGGTTTGGTCACGACTAATTCGGCCGCGTCCATCAGCTCGTTGACGTTTTCGACAAAACTAAAAATGCGTGTTTGATGACGGAGTTTGGCACCACGCCGTTCGAGGCGTTCGCGGAGTTCCTCATTTTTACCGGTCACAGCGACAATATAAAACGGCTGTGGCAACTGGTCGAGCTTACGGATTACTGACTTCATCGGCCCAAGACCGAGGCTTCCGCCCATCAATAAAAGCATCGGCAATCCGGGTTTCAAATCAAGCGACCGGTAAACGGTGTCTTTGTCGACTGGCGTAATAAAGCGGTCGTTGACAGGAATACCGTGGACGCGAATGCGGTCCGGTGCGACGCCTTGTGCGATCAGTGTGCCGCGCGTCGCGTCGTTTGGCACCACGTACATATCCACCTGTGGATGCGCCCAATATCGGTGCGCGACGTAATCGGTCAACACGCCGACCAATGCCGGCAGCCGATTCCCCGTCTTCTGCTTCCACGCCGCCAACACGCCGCACGCAAACGCCTGCGTGCAGACGACTACATCGGGGTTGAACTCGCGTAAAACCTTTTCCATTTTCCGCGAATTTCCGCGGTTTAGCAAATCCCTGATCAAAGCGGTCCGCTTCTGGAATGCGGGATTGTCGTACATCCACTCCCAAATTTCCGGTGCCGTCTTCAACGCGGCGAGATAAGCTTTCAGCGTCATCTTCGACAATAGCGGATTCGCGTGGCTGAACGAATCCAGCAACATCGACTCCACACCGCCATTCAATCGCTGCGCCGCTGCCTCGACCGCGACGGCGGCGGCGTAGTGACCCGAATGTTTTGTGAGATAAAGAAACAGAATCCGCTGCTTCATGCGCCGTCAGCATAACCAACCACCGGACAGCAGGTCAAGCTTCGGCTTGGCAGCATCGCGTGCCTGTGGCATCCTGCCGGCATGTCCGTTAAAGTCCTTTGTCTCACCCAAGGCCCGCTCGCCGCGCCATCCAGCCGGTACCGCGTCTATCAACTCCTGCTGCACCTCAAAACGCACAACCTCGACTGCGTCGTCTCACCGGCCCTTGACGATGACACCTACCGGCGGCTCTACCAAACCGCCGGCGGTTCGCGACTTGCCGCTTTCGCCGCGATCCGCCGCCAACGCCGGCAAGATTTGCAACGCGTGACAGATTTCGATGTCGTCTGGATTCAGAAAGGTATTTTCCCCGGCTTATCTGCCAGCTTTGAACGCCAAATCGCCGCACGCCGGCCGGTCGTGTTCGATTTCGACGACGCCATCTGGTTGCCCCGGCAAGGCGGGAATCCCATTTTGCGTCGCC
>JBAXAT010000254.1:0-3607 GCA_037142335.1 Verrucomicrobiota bacterium
CCTCCATGGTAAGGACGCAACAATCGACTGGACACAGTTGCGCACCACCGGTTTACGCGGTGGCCAGCCGTGGGTCTGGCATCGCACGCCCGGCTTTGGCGACACGAACTGGACTGATGTGATTTCAATTTTGCGAATGGCCGGCTTTAAAGGTTCGATTGACATCGAAGGCTGGCACGATCCGGTTTACAAAGGTGACCTCGAAATGACCGGTCAGGTCCATGCACTTAATTACCTGAAGCAGTGCCGGGGTGGCGCGTTTATCACTAACCCGGTCTGACATGAAATTGCGCAAAGAATTGATGGTTAAGCCGGGTCGGCCGGTGGTGCTGGACAAACTTGACCCAGGCAACACGTTCGGCTGGGAAAAATCCGACGCCGGCACGAAACGACTCGAACAAAACACCGCCCGGCTGGCTGAATTGCAATGGCGACTTTTTGCCGAAAGCCGGCACGCGGTGCTAATCATCCTGCAAGGCATGGACGCCAGCGGTAAGGATGGCACGGTCCGGCATGTCATGACCGGGCTGAACCCGGCCAGTTGCCGGGTGCAGTCGTTCAAAGTGCCAACCGACGAGGAAGTCCGGCATGATTACCTTTGGCGTATTCACAAAGTTATACCGTCGCACGGTGAAATCGGCGTCTTCAACCGGTCCCACTACGAAGATGTTCTTGTTGCCCGTGTCCGGCAACTTGTGCCTAAAGAAATTTGGAAGCGCCGGTACAATCAGATCAACGACTTTGAGCAGATGCTCACCGAAAACGGCGTGACGATCTTGAAATTCTTTCTGCACATCGACAAGGCTGAGCAGTGCGACAGGCTCCGAGCCCGGTTGAGCGACTCGACAAAGAATTGGAAGTTCGAACGTAGTGACCTTGATGTGCGCCGGCAATGGGATTTGTACCAACGTGCTTATGAAGATGCGCTCAGGCGGTGCAGCACAAAATGGGCGCCGTGGTTTGTGGTGCCAGCGAACAAAAAGTGGTTTCGCAACCTTGCCGTATCTGAAATCCTCCGCGCCACACTCGAAGACCTCAATCCGCAATTTCCGAAGCCTTTATTCGATGTGACCAAAATCCGCGTCACCTAAACCATTTAGGTCAAACGACAACTGTTTGCGCGGTGCGTTGCGATTCAAGTGCAGCAGTGAACAGCCGGTGACTGAGCGCAACTTCGTCGGGCGTGGCGCAACCGGCAAACTTCTTGGCCGGCTTGCCGTGGGCGATTTCATAAAGGAACGCCGCCCACATTTGCAGAATCGCGTCGCTGAATCCAAACTGGAAGATGCCGCCGGTAATGCTTTTGAATGTCGTTTCGTGGCCAGTTTGAATCTGGCCCCAGACCTGTTCCCCGCCGGTGTATTCCATGACCTCGACAATGTCGGCGGTCACGCTTGTCCAGCGCGCAGAGGCTTTCATGCCGAGGATTTCGATGTACCAATTGTTTTTCTGGCCGGGCGCAATCCGATGCGTACGGAGCGTCCACGGAAACGTATCGCCACTGACCGACTCGACTGCCTCGCACAACAACGTCGCATTGTCCCAGGTCAAGCACGGCGCGCGGCCACCTTTGCCGTCGGGGCGTTCCTTGACGATTTTGCCGAGAACGGCGCGGACGTTGCGCGGCGTCCAGCCAGCACGGAAGCCGAGGTGGCAGGCGTGCATTCCGAGGTCACCGAGTACGCCGTATTCGCCGTTTAATTCAATCAGGCGCTTCCAATTGAGCGGCTTGTTAGCATCAAGATCGCTGGAATGGAGGAAGCCGGTTTCAACTTCGATGATCCGGCCAAACGCGTTGCGTTCGAGCATGTCACCAATTCGTTGCACTGCCGGGAAGAATGGCGATTGCGACGAGCAGCGTACCAGCACTTGCGGATTGCGTTTAGCAGCAGCCACAATGGCGTCACCGGCGGCTTTGTCTATGCCAAACGGTTTTTCGCCAAGCAGATGCTTGCCGGCCTCGATAACGGCGCAATAAATTTCCCGATGGAGGTTGTGTGGCACGGCTACGTAGACCGCATCGATTTGTTTGTTGGCCAGCAAGGCTCGGTAATCGTCGGTGCTCTGCTGGATGGATGGGAAATTGTCCCGGTACCAGCCATGCAATGCTGTGGCCTTATCGCAAATCGCGATAATCTCCGGCCGCACATCCGCGTCCGGCAGGTGACACCAACGCGCTGCCGCGCTGGCAAATTCCCGCCCCATCAATCCCAAACCGATAATTCCAAAGCGTACAGTTTTCATGGCGCGAGTGTGACAACTCTCCAGCCAAAATCAAGTCGCCATTCGTTGGGTAGTTGTGTTAGAAGGCCGGTAATGATTCCTCAAAAATATCTGGAAGCCGTACGCGGCGTGTTGGCGCACTTGGAGCAAGCTCAATTACCGGCACTGGAACGTGCTGCCGATTTGGTCGTCCAAGCGCTCACTCACCGTGGTGTTGTGTATTGCGCGGAAATTGGTCACGGCATTCAAGGTGACTTTATTCACCGGGCCGGCGGGTTGGCGGCGGTGCAACATTTTTCCTGCAAACTCGAACTTACTGAAAAGGCGCCGCAGTGTTTTAACCGGCAAGCGTCCGACCGAGATCTCGAAACTATCCGGTTTGCTGTACAAACGAGTAATCTCCGTGCCGGTGACGTATTAGTGCTCGGTTCTGTCTCCGGTAAGAATCGTGGCCCGGTCGAACTCGCCTTGGCTTGCCGTGCCAAAGGCGTGAAAACGGTCGGGCTGACGTCGGTGGCCTACAGCCGGCAAGTCGCGTCGTTGCACCCATCCGGTAAGAAGCTTGGCGAAGTCGTGGATGTGGCAATTGACAACGGCGCGCCGTACGGCGACGCAGCAGTGGAAATACCTGGTTACGAGCACAAGCTATTGCCGGTTTCTGGTGTGTCGTGTGCGGTGATTGGTCATATGCTGTGGGGTCGGGTCATGGAGAAAATGGCCGCTGCCGGCAAGCCGGCGACGGTTTTCCAGAGTTTGAATCGTCCGACCGGTGTCGAAGATTTGAAAAAGGCCGAGCAACAATACAACGAGCGAGGTTATTAAAATGTCCGCGCACACTTATCTCCAACGCGCTGCCAACGCGGTCCAAACACTTGATGTGACCGGTATCGAACGCGCCGCGCGACTACTAGCCGAGGCGATTCAAGCTGGCCAGAGTTTATTTGTGTTTGGAGCATCACACTCGTTTATGCTCGCGGAAGAAATGGTATACCGGACCGGCGGAATAATGCTTGTGAATCCGATTTATCCACATGGCATGAATTTAGGCGTCACGCCGTTAACGATGACTTCCAAGTTGGAACGCGTGGTCGGATTCGGTACAGAGTTGCTGGCCAATTCACCGGCCAAGGTAGGTGATATACTCATTCTTGCCTCGACGTCCGGCCGCAATGCAGTCACCATCGATATGGCGTTACTGGCGCGCGAACGGAAAATGAAAACCATTGCCATTACATCGCTGGCGTACACGCACGGCGTCGGCAGCCGGCATCCGTCCGGTAAGAAACTAGCGGAATTATGTGACCTTGTTATTGATAATGGCGCGCCATACGGCGATGCAGCAGTGGAAATACCGGGATTTGCGCACAAGGTTGGGCCGCTATCG
>JBAXAT010000255.1:0-3593 GCA_037142335.1 Verrucomicrobiota bacterium
TACTAAGTTGATATTCAGATTGACGTGGTGCCGCTGGGGTTTCACACTTGCCAGAGAAACGCGCCAGCCACGCACGGCGCTTAGGAAATGAAACATGCCAGAAAAAATAACATTCAAAGTCCCCACAGGATTCCAGCGCCGATTTATCGGCGATGTTCGACCGCAAATATACTGGGGGTGGAATGTAACCCAGAAGCTGTGGATCAAAGGTGTCTATCCCGGTAAGGTGATTAACGAGAAGACTGCCCCGGTAATTGCTCCGATTGACGGATTATCCCAGATTGATCCAAACAGTCTGACATCGACTGATTTCAATGCCTAATGGCGTAACGAGGTGCATCACATATGGCAATTCAATTAAGCAAACCGGAAATTGAAGCAATCGTCCCTTCGCTACGAAAGTATTTCAAAGAGGAAATGGAACTCGAACTCAGCGAAATGCGCGCAAAGTTTGTGTTGGACTATTTTCTGAAGGAGATCGCGCCGTTCGCCTACAACAAAGGCGTCAAGGACGCCGAGTCGTTTTTCCGCGCCAAAATCGAAGACTTGCCGGCCGTTTGCTTCGAAGAAAGCCTGACGTATTGGCACCAGAAAAAGAAATGAATGACGCCATCCACATCCTGGTGCGTGGCGTCGTAATCATCGATGGCCACGTGCTGTTGGCGCATGCCAAGGATGCGGCTAACACCTTCCTGCCGGGCGGACATGTTGAGGTTGGCGAGAGCCTGGCGCACGCCCTGAGTCGCGAGCTTGCCGAGGAACTTGGTTGCACCTGTCGCATTGCAAAGTATCTCGGTCTAGTTGAACACCAATGGAACGCCGGCGACTACCGGCAACACGAACTAAATCACCTGTTTCTCGCCTCACTCGCCGGGATTACTTCAACTCAGGCCATGCCGTCCAGCGAATCACATCTTGAATTTCTTTGGGCCCGGCTGGCAGAACTGACAAATCACAACCTTCTGCCAGCTCCGCTCAGCGGCATCATTCAACGCCACGTGCAAGGTGAGCATGGACCGGTTTGGGTAGCCACATTCCCGGCCCAATGAAGATGAGTTGGACGTTTTTGAACAAGTTGACCTAACAAAATCGTTCAGTTGGTGCACTATACATTTGGAATTCGACAGAATTGTCGTGAATATCATTATTGTGGATGCTGGCATTGTTCCTGCTTGTTAATAGGGATGATGAAGCCGATGAATTTAGCTCCGCAGACTGACCGAACACAGCGATCGGAAATCTTGGGCAGCGCCCAAGCTGACCACGAATTGCTTTTTCTTGGAATTGAGAATTTTCGAAAATTATTTGCGGGGGTGCGCCCACCCGACGCGGCTCAACAATTTGCCAGTATTCAACAACTCATTACCAAGAAGATTGCGGAACATTTTGCCGACGAAGAGGACCGGATCTTTCCATTGCTGTTAGCCGGTAATCCCACTGAGAAGGAATCTCAGACCATCGCTGAGCTTTGCGAGGAACATGCGACGTTCCTAGCAACGGCGCAATGGTTGAATGCCTTGCTCCAGCGAACTAACTTGGCCAAGTGCAAAGGTGAACTTTGGACGGCGCTGCGGGATTTTTTGACCGGTTTAGAGAAACACGTCGCCAAGGAAGACCAATTGTTTGAGGCATTCACTTGTTTCGTTGAGATTGGAAATGCCCAACACGCCCTGCAAGTCGCCAATACCATTGGCGACGATCCTTACAGTACGGCCCAAGCGTTGCGGAACATTGCTACTACGTTGGCAAAAACTGGCGATACCAAGCACGCCCAAGCAGTTTTTACGCGAGCACTTCAAGTGACTAATACTCTCTCCAACACACTCGCATCCATGTTTTGGAGACCACAGTTTTCACACAGCAATTTCCATTACGCTGGCACTGCTTAATTTTGAGTCGGCGCACTTCTTGAGGGTCAAGCTTTCGTTTCAACCGCGATTCCTGCGTCATTTCCGGTAATTTGATCCGGTAACACCCTCGACGATTATCGCCTAGTAATCTACCGGTAATGCCTTTGCCTATGAGTTTATGCTAATAGTACTGACTGTGAACAATCGGCAACCGGAGTAAACGCTATGCATCTTGTGACCCTGGGGTTTGATGATGGATTCCTGAAATCCAATCTGAAGATTGCGGAGATTTTTGAAAAACACCATCTCGCCGCATGTTTCAACGTAATCGCGACCGGCAATCGCACCGATTACCGGCCGCCCGATCAATATCAGGTCGGGCCGGCGAAAGGCGATTTCTCAGTCTGGAATGAATTGCGGGCGCGCGGTCATGAAATCCAACCGCATGGTTACCGGCATGCGAACAAGGCCGCCCTGCCCTTTGCCGCCGCCCAAACACTCATCCAGGATTGCCTCGCCGTCTTTCAGATCGAACTGGCGGGCTTTAATCCCCGGCAAGCTGTCTTTGCCTTTCCATACAGCGCCACGACTCCCGAATTGGAACAGTGGCTGCCGACTGTCGTGCGGGCGTTTCGCGCTGGGGGCAGCGGGTTCAATCCGCTGCCGCATCCGCAGTTGACGAACATCAGTACGACTGCCTTCGGCCCTGGCAACTGTGACCAGCACTTGGACGCGCAAGTGACCCGGCTCCTGTCCCAACCCGCCGGCTGGCTGGTCTACACCGGCCACGGATTGGCCGATGAAGGCTGGGGGCCAATGAGCGCCGATTACCTGGACAACTTGCTCGGCCGCCTGACAGCCATACCGACTGTCAAAGTGTTACCACCCGGTGCCGCTCTCCGCGCAGCCGGAACTCCCATACAACTTGCAGAACGCGCATGAGCAAGCCACATCGAATAGCCGCCGGCGGATTTATATTCAATGACAACGCCGTTTTGCTGGTCAGATACCGGGACGACAAAGGCGGCACATATCTGGTTGGGCCCGGCGGCGCGTTGAAGGATGATGAGAATGTTGTCCAAGCCCTTATCCGAGAGACGCTGGAGGAGACCAATGTCCGTGTCCAGCCGCGGCGCGTTGTCATCATCGAAGATCTGATCTGTTCGCGCTTCAAGATGATCAAAGTCTGGATGATTTGTGAAGTTGTTGGGGGAATCGTTTGCAAGACTGCTGGGGCCCAACAGGAAGGCATCATCGAAGCCGGTTGGTTTACCAAGTCACAACTCGCTGATGAAATCGTATTCCCTTCGCCGCTCATGCAGCACGATTGGAATCAATTGCGATCAGAAAATTGGCTAGTCGAATGCCTCCCATCGCTAATGGCCGGTTTCTAAAAAAGTCGCACCTGATTTGTCGCGTTATACAGAAGACGTAATACCGTTCCAATCTGCTTTATTAGGTAACACCTTCGGCGAATTGCAACTCGGCAATCTGCCGGTAATGCCCCGGTAACCGTATCAGTTCGGCATGCGTCCCGACCTGCGCCACACGGCCACCGTCGAGCACCACCACGAAATCTGACCGGCGCAAGGCGCTGAGACGGTGGGCCACCATGAGTGTTGTCCGCCCGTGCATCGCGTTATCCAGCGCGGAGAGGATTTCGTATTCGGTCTGCGAGTCCACGGAGGCGGTGGGGTCGTCGAGCAACAGGATTGGCGGATCGAGCAGGATGGCGCGCGCGAG
>JBAXAT010000256.1:0-3579 GCA_037142335.1 Verrucomicrobiota bacterium
GGACAAATTTCTCCGCCGCGACAAACGCGCAATCCATCTCATCCTTACCAGGCCGATGCCGGGCAAACTTCACTAAATCGGCTTCGTGCAAAAACACCCGCAGCAACGCCATCTGCTGTTCCGGCAAGCTGGCCTCGGCGAGAAACTCCTCCGTCGTGCGGTCCGGCGCATGCAAATCATACCGGCCTTCGATAAATTGCCGAACAATGTCCGCCAGTCGCGTATAAAACTCCGCCACAGGTAAGTTTACTTCCCGGAGCCGTTGCAGCGCGGCCAACGCGACTTCCAACGGCGATGGTGGCGGAGCTGCCGTCGCAGTCGGGCCATGTCGGCGCAAGCGTTTTACCCACCACCAGGACAGCCAACCGGCCAACACTACGACCGCCACGGCCAACACCAACCACCACCAATTGTGCGGCACCGGTACAAACCCTTTGAGATCACGAATGTCTTCCATCAGGCGCGGCGTCCTCGCATGCGGAAAAATTTCACCAACGGCCGCATGTAGTCGGTATCGGTACGAATCTCAACCTGATCGACGGCCGCGAGCCGGAACACTTCCCGGAGCGCTTCCCAATGCGCCAGCGCCTTGGCCGCGAAACTCGCACGGACTTGCCGGTCTAACGTGTCGACCAAGGCGCTCGCGCCAGTCTCGGCATCCCGAAGTTCGACAAGGCCAACCGCCGGCAAGCTTTCTTCCCGGGGATCGCGGAGGTTGAGCGCGACGACGTCGTGGCGCTTACCGGCGATCCGGAGTTTCCGGGAGAAATCGTTAGCGACTTGAAAATCGGACAGCAGGAACGTGACGGCGCGGCGGCGCTGGACATGGTTAAGGTAGTCGAGCGCCAGCTCGATGTTCGTGCCGCGGCCGGTCGGCTGAAACGCTAAAATTTCGCGGACAACGCAGAGGACATGCCGGCGGCCTTTGTCGGGCGCGATGTACTTTTCAATCCGGTCAGAGAAGAGGATGACACCGACTTTGTCGTTGTTGCGGATTGCGGAAAACGCGAGCACGGCGGCCAGTTCGGCGGCCAGTTCGTTTTTGGATTGCTGGCCGCTGCCGAATTGGCCGGAGGCGCTGACGTCGACAACAAGCATGACGGTTAGCTCGCGCTCTTCCTTGAATTTCTTGATGAATGGATGGCCGAAGCGCGCGGTGACGTTCCAGTCGATGGCCCGGACTTCGTCGCCGGGTAGGTACTCGCGGACTTCCTCGAATTCCATGCCCCGGCCTTTAAAAACAGAATGGTATTGGCCGCCAAGCACATCGGTGACTTCCCGGTTCGTACGGATTTCAATCTGCCGGACTTTTTTAAGTATCTCGCGCGGGATCACGGGACCGGTACTTCGTCGAAGATACGTTTGATAATTGCCTCGCTGGTCAGGTCTTCAGCTTCGGCTTCGTAACTGATGATGACGCGATGCCGGAGTACATCCATGCCAATGGTCTTGATGTCTTGCGGCGTGACGTAGCCGCGGCCTTGGAGGAACGCGTACGCCTTGGCGGCGAGGGCCAGGTAAATGGTCGCGCGCGGTGACGCGCCGTATTGAATCAGACCGGTAATATCAAGTTTATATGCCTGCGGGTCGCGCGTCGCGAACACAAGATCGACGATGTAATTTTTAATCTTGTCATCCATATAAACTAAATCGACAACCTTGCGCGCTTTGAGAATCTGCGCGGGCGTAACCACCGGCTGGACGCTAAGGTTCTTACCGGTCTCGGCCATCCGATCCATAATTTGGCGTTCTTCCTCTTTGCTCGGGTAACCAATTGAAAGCTTTAGCATAAACCGGTCGATCTGCGCTTCCGGCAATGGATACGTACCTTCCTGTTCAATCGGATTCTGTGTAGCGAGTACAAGAAACGGCTCCGGTAATTTGAATGTCTGGTCACCAATTGTTACTTGCCGCTCCTGCATCGCTTCAAGCAATGCGCTTTGGACTTTGGCCGGAGCGCGATTGATTTCATCAGCTAAAATCAAGTTAGCGAAGACCGGCCCTTTCTTAATCCTAAATTCGCCGTCCTTCGGGTTGTAAATCAAGGTGCCGACAACGTCTGCCGGCAAGAGATCAGGCGTAAACTGGATGCGTTGAAATGTCGTCTGAATCGCCGCCGCAAGTGTCTTAACCGACAACGTCTTAGCCAATCCCGGGACACCTTCTAACAAGACATGTCCGTCAGCCAATAGGCCAACCATCAGCCGTTCGATAAGATATTTCTGGCCGACGATGACCTTCCCAACCTCTCCAACTAGTTGACGAATGAACTCGCTTTCACGTTTGATTTGTTCGTTGAGTGCAGCAATTCCTTGATCCATGGTATTCCTCGGTTTTTAGTTCAGACACACCGGCAGTTGATTTGGTTCAACTTTTTTAGCACCGCATTAACAGGTCAATCTGAAGAACCTGCTAACAGATTAAACCTGCTGAGTGTTGCGACGCATCCGCCGGCGGGCAGCCCAGACGGTAAGCATACCGCAGAGCCACATCAGCATGACATTCGGTTCGGGAATAACCAGCGAGTTGAGCTGGTGAATCTGCGCATTCCCCAGCAACGTGATATCCGCCAGTGTCCAACCGTTTGAGTTGACGAAGTACACCGTCATGTCGTTGCTGATAACCAACTGCGAATTGCCAAACAGATACAAGTCGTTCACAAACAGCGCGCCATTGTGAGCGAGCATGCCTGGGGTTTGCTCCAACACCAACGTCGTATTGGTCAACCACAACTGGCCGAGGGCGAAGTTATTCGAGAAGCCTTCCACATTTGCAATCAGATTGACATTCTGAACACCAGTCGTGGAAGGATTCGGAGCCCCATCAAAACCGCCAGTCAACAACAACCCCGGAGTGTAGAATGTCTGCGTACTCGTTACATCAGATCCACTGAACAAGAACTTGGCACCGCCGCCGGGGCCATTGCCTGGCGTCGTACCGAGCGTATTCCAAGCCAAGTTGTTTGTACTTTGGTTGAGCAAATCAGCCTTGAAAAATTATGCTTTTGTCCTGGAAGACACGCTTCAAACTGAGAGTCAGGACACCGTTTTCCTGATCAGGTTTCATCCTGCTAAAGACCGTAACGTCGATGGGTTAAAAGGGTTTCTACACATTAACACGCATGGCTATGCAGTTCAGAGTGTCATTGCTGAACCAGCAAATGCGGGAAAGAATGAGATTTCGGCTTCTGTGTGGCAGCACTACGACAGGCTCGAAACAGATCAGTGGTTTCCATCCGAATTGAATGCGGCCATCAATTTCAAGATGATGACCTCCGTTCCTGTTGATCCACAGTCGACGAAAAGAATTCCCATAGAACTTTCCGTCACAGCCAACAGCCGCACTTACCTGTATCAAAGAGCGGTAAACGTCCCTCTCGACATGAAATCCTTTACCAAATACGGGATGACTGTTTCCAAAGAAAAGAGGGATTCTTTCGTAAATTCGAGGGGATTTCGCTACATTCCTTTAACTGCCAAGGATTCGTCGACTTATGTTTATTTGGATAGTCTTGGCAAAAAAGCCAGAATGTACCAAAAGGTGAAATTACTGCATGCGCTCTCACTGGGGAATCTCCCG
>JBAXAT010000257.1:0-3575 GCA_037142335.1 Verrucomicrobiota bacterium
GTTGTCGGACGACTACAGAAGGACGGGCACGTCCCGTGGTCCATGCACAACGGGCTAAAAGTTCGCCTGCGGCTTGCCAGCAAGGATGAGAGCTAACGAATATCGGTTGGCCCAAGTCTTCCGCAGTATCTTGCTGGAACAGATATGCAACCCGGCTGCTCGTGTTGCGGTACCGGCCAAATGGGAGCGTCGCATCACATTGGAGTAATAGTGGCTTCAAAGAGGAAACCAAGACCGCCACTGACGGAAGCCGAATTTTTCACACTGTTCGAAGCGGTGCATGAGGACATCACTTCGCTCCAATTACATGACGAGATATTTACTGGCGTTGCCGAGCAGTTGAACCGCTATCCGCGTGTATTTCACAATTTTTCGTTGTCTTTTGGAACTTTCCTGACAGCGATGCGGACGGATATGGTCATCCGGCTCGGACGCATCTACGACCCGGAAGGTACCGGTCGGGCATCCTGCACACTGGAGCGCTGCCTTTGCGTATTGCGAGACAGCCCCAGTTTTTTCACCGACGCAGCGATCACCGCCCGTCTTCGTGAGGATTATAAAAAATGGAATCCCGGATACCTGCAACGCCATCGCCTCGACCCGGATGCGATTGCGAAAGATTTGGAACAAATCACCACGAGCCGTGAGCGTTTGATCACGCTGCGCCACAAGCTCTATGCACACAAAGATCTTGATACGATTCTTTCCGGCAAGCGTGATGGTTTTTTGGATTCGCATGATGAAGTCCGCGCACTCATCAAATTGGCGCATGATATTTGGAACCGCTACTCGCTTATTTGGAACTGTTCGGAAGACTCCGGGAAGTTACCGGGGCGGAAGGAGTCTTACTGGTTGTTCAACTGCCTGCGGCGCGGCCTAAAGGTAAAAACGTTTGCCGACCGTTTCCAGTTTGAACGCATCCATAAGCGGCGCAAGCGGATCGCTTGCCATCGTGCTGCTGGATCGGATACTCAATCCGCAGAATGAAACAAAGTTTCAATTTGAGCTTCCAAATGAAGCGATAACCGCTTATCGTTTCATTCTCGAAGGCCAATGTAAGTTTAGTTTCATTTGCTATGCAACGCGGACTGACAGGGTTTCAGGTGCCGGTTCCCTCAGTCGGGGAGCCATGCAACGCATTTGTTCCGCACCCGCTCCCGCCAAATCCACCGGTGCAGTTCGACGCCGAACTCGATGCGCTGCGCGAGAAGGCGAGTCTGGCGTTAGGCCGTTTGGATGGTTTGGCGGCTGTGTTGCCGGACGCCAGCATGTTTCTTTACACCTACATCCGCAAAGAGGCGGTGTTATCGTCACAGATTGAAGGCACACAATCTTCGCTGTCAGACTTGTTGTTGTTTGAGAATGAGGCCACACCGGGTGTGCCGCTCAACGATGTGCAAGAAGTGTCGAATTACGTGGCGGCGATGAACTATGGTTTGAAGCGGCTGCCGGAATTACCGTTGTCGCTGCGCTTACTCAAAGAAATTCACGGTGAGCTTTTAGCCAAAGGTCGTGGTTCCAGCAAAGAACCCGGCCAGTTTCGGCGTTCGCAGAATTGGATCGGCGGTAATCGTCCCGGCAATGCGACGTTTGTTCCACCGCCGCCGGACCAACTGAATGAATGCCTCGGAGCGCTGGAAAAATTCCTACATAATCAACCCGTCGCAACACCGGCACTAATCAAGGCGGGATTGGCACATGTTCAATTTGAGAGCATTCACCCGTTCTTGGATGGCAATGGGCGGCTGGGGCGATTACTGATTACATTTATTCTGTGTGCCGAAGGCGTGTTACGCGATTCGTTGCTTTATCTCAGCCTCTACTTCAAACAGCACCGGCAGGAATATTATGATCTACTTCAGCAGGTGCGAGTAAAGGGAGATTGGGAAGCGTGGTTGAAATTCTTTCTCAAAGGCGTTTATGAAACCGCCGAGCAGTCGGCGAAGACGGCTCACTCCCTGATGCGTTTGGCGGCGAAAGACGAAACCAAGATTCAAGGTATCGGGCGCGCGGCGGGATCGGCGTTGCGTGTCCATCGGTATCTCCAGCGGCAGCCGATCACTTCCATTGCTAAAGCCGCCGACCAACTCAGATTATCGGTGCCAGCGGCAGCGACTGCCCTCCGCAACTTGGAGAAGATCGGCATTGTTCGTGAGGTTACCGGTGGCAGCTATGGGCGTTTGTATGCCTACCAGTCGTATCTAAAACTTCTCGAAGACAAAGAACCTGAAAAATAAGGGAATAACCAGTCACAGGTAACAAACACTAACAACCAATTCGCGCAGCTTCGGCTGCTGTCCAGAGAGAAACGTGGAAATTTCTGTGAGAGGACATCGCACGACGCGCGCCCCCGCAAGGGGCGTGCTGAAAGCGTTCCTCTCTAGGTATCCACGTACCTTCTCTGGGGCGCAAGTAAGTGCGCCCCCTTTTGTTTATTGGTCACGGCTGAGTCGCGCGGTTGCGATGGGTAACACCATGAACGTAAACAAGTGGCAGTGCATATTCTGCTAGATCGGCATGACCCTATGAATCCAACCGGTTTAATTTCAACGTGGGATTTACTCCAAGAGTTTGGCTTTATGCCGGATGCGTCCGTTGGTTTTTCAGATGTGATGCCGGGGCTGAGTTTCGATTTCGGGAACTTCAAACTGAAAGCCAGTTGCGTGATGAATTTGCACTTTGTTGAAGTGGTGATGTTCACCGGTTATGTGACGACCCCGCGCACTATGACCGAGCTACTATTTGAGTTACCGCGTCAGGTCGAATCTCGCGAGCAATGCGCCGCGTGGATTGCATGGAATCTAAAGGGCGATGTACCAAAGCACGAACCGGACTGGCTGAAAGAGGGACGGCTTCACTTCAATTTATTGCCGTGGGAACGACGGCGGGCAGCCTATGAAGCACGTCCGCATTGCTCAGTATCAAGAAAATGGGCACGACTCGCGCTCGACACGCTGGCAACGCACCTAACCACGGTTCCGGACGCGGCACTCGTGGAGTTCGTTTTTGATGGCGCAGTGCTAACGATTCGTTGTGAAGGAAAGGTCGTGGCGCTGCCGGGAGACGGATCGTCGTGGCAACACACTTATTTAATCAGGGCTGAGAAGTTGCGACATCTTCCGCAGAGGCTCATGCGCGACCCACTTGAGGTTTCGGTCTTTGACGGAGCACTCACACTTGAGAACCGGCGGTATGAAGGGGTGATACCGGTATAAAACTCATGCCAGCATTGAACCTAACGGTAAATCATCATGAAGAATGCCAGCCAACGAAAATACACGAGATGCTGCTGACATGATACCAAAGGAAATTGGAGCAATTCAGGGGTTGTTTGAGACAAACATTTCCGACTGGCGACTGGAGTTAATGACAACTAACTGGGTTGGTTACTGGATGCTCCAATTGTCTAACAAGAAACAGAAACCCTTAGCTTTTCTTATAGACCTTGATAATTTGGCTGCCGTTTGTCAGGGGTTACGAAAGTGCATCGACGCAACAAAGTCGTCCGATTTCAATCTACCACGCACTTCAACGATTATTATTACATGTGCCAGTCAACTGCATACACCTGATAA
>JBAXAT010000258.1:0-3573 GCA_037142335.1 Verrucomicrobiota bacterium
ACTGGCGATTGGCAAGCACTGCCGGCTGGAAACCAGGATCAAGCGGCGCGGGAACTTTTAAAATGGCGTTATTCATCACTTGTCTGAATCGTTAGGAATAAGTCACCGGCCATTCCTTCGTCAATTGCCAATTATACCGCTAAACAATAGCGTCACGATTTGGTGCGGCTGTACGGTGAACTTCACGCCACGCTTACCGGCGGATTTAATTGCCGTTTGCCGGGTTTCATTTAAGTCGGTGAAAAATGCTTTCTTGAAGCCGACACCGAGCTTGAGCTGGCCGGTCTGCGGCGTCGCGAACGGATTCCACACGCGCACTACGAGGCTGTTTTCGCGCTGGGCTTTCTTGATGCACGCGATTTCGAGAGTTGTCGAAGATAATTCGAGCAAGCCGGCGCGCGGTGCTGCCGGTGGTTCGCCGATCATTTCTGATAGAATCAACGGACACGCGAACTGCCGGTATTCTTGCAGGACTTCACCATCAGCCCAACTGCCGGCGTGCGGATAGATGGCGTACCGGACGGTTTGCGACCCGAGCATTTGCGCGCCGACCGACAGCGCATCGCCAACGCCGGTTGGCCAACGCCGGAGTTGGGTCGCGCGCAGTAACGTCAAGGTCAACACATTGCGCTGCGAGCCGGTAATGAAGTATTCCGGCAGGCCCAGATTCAATATCGCGAGGCCAGCCTTGCCATCGGTCAAACCGGCAAAACCGAAATTCGGATAACCATCAATTTTCTCAGTCCAACCGCTCATGTCCGGTAAGTGAGTGGCGCGTTCGTCCACACTAAACTGGCCGCCGGCATACGTCTTGTCCGTGATGATGCCGGTTGGGAAACAAACGCGCAGCCGGTGATCCCGGCACTTGTTTTCGATGGTCGAACTGACTTCGAGATACAGGCCGGTGCGTGTCAGTGAAAATTGCGAGGTGACCTTCGTGTCCCACTGCAGTTCGACTTGGATGACGGCGCGCCACGGCGTGTTTTCGATCAGTTGAATCTTCGCCGGACCAGTCGGCGTGTTTGGCTTGCCAGTCGGACTGAACTTCCATGGGTCACCGCTGTCGCCGACATCCTCGAAGAAATGCAGGCCAGTGTAGTTCTTGCCGGTAGGTTTATGCAGTAAATCCACACGGCCGTCTTCGCGGAATGTGGCCTTGATGAATTTGTTTTCGAGCACATTCGGCGCGGTTGCCAACCCGGCTTCAGCCGCCGGCGCCGCAGTGGTAATTACTTTTAGTCTCGTCCAGGCTAGCCCTGGAATTGCCGGCACTTCGAACTGAACCCGGTAACGTTGGGACGGCATTGGCCGTGTGACGAGCGCTTGGATGTAGGCTGACCATTTGGAGTGATGTTCAATGTGCGGAATGATTTCGTGACCATCTTCCGTTACCAATCGCAAGCTTTCCGCTGGCGTTTCGCCGGGAATGTCCACTTCGAGATCACAGAACCCACCGCGCCGGTAGGGCAATGGATTGAAAATTACGAGCCACGGATTGGGCTGCCGGCTTACGCTCTTGCCGGAATGCATTAGATGTTTCGTAGCGTCCTGAATCACGCCTTCACAAATCGCTTGGCAATCGCTGAATCGACCCATGATATCGCCGACCACTTTATTGAGGCTACAACCGTCAATCGAGTCATGCGCGTGGTTGGCCAGCAGCAGTTTCCAGGCGTCGGTGAGGAAGGCGGTCGGATATTCAGCGCCACAGAGCCACGCCCACGTCGCAATCGGCTCGGCAGTGTCGATAAGTAGATGTTCGGTCTTGCGGTTCTCCGTCTTGATGTCGAGGTGCGCGGAGAGTGTGGGCCAGTACAACGCCCGGCAGAGCGCGCCGCCGCCGCGGTTGGCATCGCGCATTTCGCCGGTGTGTACCGGTAATTCCCGGTTGCCGAGTTCGCGGCGGATTGCAGCGATGACGCCGGGAATGGAATCGTCCACGACATCGAGATCGGGAAAGAGCTTGCGGGCGGCCGCGATGAGTTTTGGCGTGCTGGGATACGGCGGCGTGTGGTCCATGCCGTGAAACCCAATGAGATGCGAGGTCGCGGCGTTCACGGAAGTCTGCGCGCGCAGTTTTTGCAAATACGGCTTCAAATACTTCGGGTGCCAACCTTCAACGTTGTGCAAGGCTTCATAGACATACGGATCGTGGTGGGTCTGGCCGGCAATGCGAAACGGCAATTTATTTTCCTGCGGAGCGTACGACCAGTTGTGGTCTGGGGTATCGTGGATGACATTGGCGATTACTTCTTGGTAGAGCAGACAGTAGAAGTTAGCGCGGGCATATCGAGCTGTAAGGTGAATGGTCAACAACTCCGAACCGTTCGGGCTGCGCCAGCAAAATTCTTTCGGCAACGGTTCGTCGGCGATGCCTTTGTAAAGGATGGCTGACCGGATGCCGAAGCCGTTGTAAATTTGTGGGAGCTGGGCGATTTGGCCGTTCGAACAGGGCGTATATCCTTCCAGCATGGCGCCGCCGAGAGAGTCCGAGACTTCTATTCCGAGTAGCAAGTTGCGGGCAATCGCTTCGCTGTGGATGATTGGAATGTCCGGAAGTGTGTACCACGGCCCAACCAAAATACGCCCGGCTTTGATGAGCTGGGTCAACTGCCTAGTTTTCTCCGGCCGCAGACGCAGGTAGTCTTCCATGCAGATGACTTGTGCGTCCATGTGGTAGTGCTTGAAGGCCGGGTTCTGCCGCATTATTTCGAGCAGTTGATCGGTGTAATGTACCAAATGCCGGCGGTAGCTCATGAACGGGAGCGTCCATTCGCGGTCCCAGTGGGTGGCAGAAATGACGTGCAGTGTTTGTTTCTTAACGGCGGGTTTCATAGATTGCAGTTACTTTCCAAGGATGACCGGTAAGGCTTCAAGTAGTGAATTAACTTTGCTGTGGAGGAATGGCTCCGCACCACTCTTTTCGAGATTGCCGCCGATAATGCCAATGGCCGCGAAGCCGGCCAGCCGAATCGAAACAACACCGGCTCCAGAATCTTCAATGCCAATCACACGATGCCGGCGCGCTGGTTCAATACCCAGACCCACACGCGCTGTTTCCGCATATAGCCACGGATGCGGTTTAGGAGCCAGTTCGCCGAGCGTGCCGACTTGGCCTTTTCGCAGAGCGTGACCGGCGCTGATAATGGCATCGTAAAATTCCAACGGGTCGCCCATTTTGAGCGTGCGAAAAGCCGACAGAATCTCCGGCCACGCTTTTTCGTAAAGACCGGAAGTGACGAGGCCAATCTTGATTTTGTGTTCTTTGAGTTTGCGCAGGAATTCTGCCAGTCCCGGTGCCGGTTCGAAGGCATTTGGCCGCCCACGACCGGCCATGATCTCGGCCATTTCATGATGGACGATGTCGAAGTAGTGCCGGCGAGCTTCTTCCACGGTTTTGTTTGGACAATATTTGCGGATGCAGAAGCTCAAATGCTCGCTGACGGAGTGGCCGGAGACGTGTGGTTCGTCTGCGGATTCCAGTTTGAACTTCGGATTGCTGAGCAAGCGCGCGGTGGTTTGTTCGATTACCCAAATCCAGAAATGCTCACTGTGAACGCTGGTACCGTCGAG
>JBAXAT010000259.1:0-3569 GCA_037142335.1 Verrucomicrobiota bacterium
GGTGTAAGACATAGGAGAGTGTGCGGATTCCGCGGACGCATTCCTCAGCGAGCTGAATGGAGTCGTTGAGCACTTGTACTGTACGCTTGTCTACGCCGGCCAGTAGCGTTTTGACGCGGGCGAGATTGAGTGTAATTGCGGAAAGATTTTGCGCGGTAACATCGTGGAGTTCGCGGGCGATATGCCGGCGTTCCTGATCCTGGAGTTGGAGCAACTGTCCCGATAAAATCTGCAACGCCTCTTCGGCTCGTCGCCGGTCTTCAGCCTCGCGTACCAGGTGCTCATTTGTCGCCATCAATTCGCTTGTGCGTTCACGAACACGCTGTTCAAGTAACCGGTTGATATCTTGCAGCCGGTCGTACAACCGAACTTTAGAAATCGCCAACGCTGCGCGCGCAGACAGCGATTCAAGAAAATCTATTTCATCGTCTCGGTATTGTCGTGGTTCCCGGTCAAGTGCGTAGAGTACTCCAAGCACGTCTCCTTCCAATAGTAGTGGTACGCCGACATAGGCACCTAGCTCGCTCGCGGATGTGCCAAATTGGTCCTCGCCAATTGCTGGTACGATGAGTGTCTGTTTGTGTTCCACAACCCACCGCGTCGCCTGTTCCTTCAGCGTAACCGGCAGACAACCGGCCATACTAATCGATTGCGTTACGCTGGCATCCCATATAATTACGCTGGCACTGCCGGCCGGCATGAGTTTTGTAACCGCGTGTAAAATCTGGTCGAGCGCCGGCTGCAGCTCATGCGGCTGGTTGATGGCGAACTCGATTTCTGCGAGTGCTGTTTGCCGACGGTGTTGTTGTTCAAGTAGCAATTTCTCGCGTGCCAGTGCTACTTCGGCAGCCCGCCGCGCGGCAATTTGAACGTTGAGGTAAAAAAAGACACCCGACAGAATTCCTAGGCTAACAAAACAGCCCAGCACAAACAACGCCATCGAAAAGTGAGCCTTGGCTTTTAATTCTTCATCGCGGGCGATGAGTGCTTGCTGCTCCGTGTCCATCAAGGCATAAAGCGAAGCGTCAATCTGGCTCGCCAGTGACCGATTCTGATCGGCGTCGAGAAATTGAATCGCGGTGGCCCGGTTCTGTGTGTTCCGCAGTTGCACCACCTCATCCAGGACCCGTAACCGGTCACCAGCTAGAATCTCTAAGGCTGCAATGTCATGACCTTGCCCTGGCCAGTCGGTCGACGACTTGCGAAGCCGATTGAATGCGCCACTTACCTGTGCGGCAGCAAGCAAGCGCGCCTTCTGGTGTGTCATGTCGTCCGTTGCAATCAGTTCGCGGACCTGTTGTTCAGCGTCCTGCAGCTCGAACCGGATGTTATGCAGGTTTTCGATGACGTAGCGGGCGCGTTTAACTCGGTCGCCGGTACGGATTAATCTCACGGTACTCTGGTGTGTTTCCACACTGATACCGATTAAAATCGCCACCGCCAGCCAAAAGCCAACGGCCACGATAACTCGATTATGTATTCGTTTCACGGCAGTACAAATAGTTTAGAGCGGTTGACGAAAAAAGCAATCGCCTACTGTTTGCGCTGGATTAGGACGCGGAACATTGTTCCCATCGTCGAGTGGAGCAACTGATGAATCGTGTTCCGTTCAGTGCTCAGTTTTCCGGCATCGCGCGTAACAATGGCGGCAATCTCTGCCTCGCCCATCTTAGCTAGGTAATACGCTTGATTGGTAAATAAGATCGGCTTTAGCCCCAGTTGTTGACCGTGTTCCATCACTGCGGTGAAATCCACATGCGCGGTGATGTCCTGTTGGCCGACAAACCGGTAGGGGTCGGTGTTCTTCGTGTGCTGGTGGTAGCACTGGAGATGGCCATCGGCATGGTGCGGCGCGAAGTACTCGGCGCGCTCAAAGCCGTAGTCGATGGTCAGGATGAACGCGCCCGGTTGGAGCCGGTGGGCGAGATCGGTGAGCCAGTCGAGCGCTCGCAGGTTGATTTCCGACCGATACCCGGCTGGCAGGCGCGGCAACCGCGGGTCCGACAACGGACCGAGCACCTCACGGAAGTCTTGGTCAACGTATACTTCTTGATCGCCATGGAGCCGGTGGACCGGTAAGGCGTCGAGGAATTCGTTGGAAAACACGCAGCCGGCCAGCGTTTCGGGCACCGGTTCACCGGTTTCGATGATTCGGTATTTCAGATTAGGCGCGGCGGCGAGGATATCGGCGCGGAGTTGGCCGCGGTGGCCGCCAAATTCGGTGACTTCGTCGATGCCCCAGTCGCGAAACTGCCGGGCGAGAATTCGCCCGAACAGGGGCCCGACGCTGACGCTGGTGAAGAAATCTCCAGCTTTGCCGATGCGGTGTTTGTCGGTGGCGTAGTAGCCGTGGTGCGGATGGTAGAGCGCCAGTTCCATGAACCGGGCGAACGTGATCCGTCCGTCCGCAGCGGCAACTTCGCGGCGGATGGCGGCGATGAGAGCTAGGTTTCCGTCCACGCGCCGACGATACCGGATGGTGGGGTGCAGCGAAAGCGCAAATAACACTTGAAAGCGAAGTCTTATTTGATACGTTCACTGCACTTTGCGAGGGTCGCGGCTCGCCGCTCTGGGCGGGCGCAGTTCAAAAAAATGGTGACTGAACTTCAACAATTTGTCGCGGTCTGGCTGTTGATCGTGGTGGCGGTCGGGATGGCGGCGAGCATGCTGGTGCTGCCGTTTATTCTCGGCAAGAAACGCGTCCACAGCCCGGTCAAGGATTCGCCGTACGAATGCGGCATGCCGGCGATCACGGAGGCGAATGCGCGGTTCAGTGTGAAGTTTTATCTGGTCGCGATGCTCTTCATCTTGTTCGATATCGAAGTGGTTTTCTTTCTCGGCTGGGGTGCGGTATTTCGGGATATGATCAAGCCGGTGTCGGAAGGCGGCATTGGAATTAAGATGCTGCTGGGCGCACTGGTGTTCCTCGCAATTCTGGAAGTTGGTCATATCTATTGTTGGAAGAAAGGCGCGTTCGACTGGGCGCCCAAGAAGGACCGCCATGAGTGAACGCGTCGATGTCGGATTCGATCAGAAAGTCGAGAGCCGCGATGTTATCATTACCCGCGTGGACGCAGCGGTGGACTGGTGCCGGAAGAATTCGGTGTGGCCGCTGCCAATGGGGTTGGCATGTTGCGGGATTGAGTTGATGGCGGTCGGCGCGAGCCGGTTCGATATCGCGCGCTTCGGCGCGGAAGTGATGCGGTTTTCGCCCCGGCAATCAGATTTGATGATCGTGGCCGGAACCTGTGTTTACAAGATGGCCGGCGTAGTGAGACGCGTCTGGGATCAGATGGCGCAGCCGAAATATTGCATGGCGATGGGCGCTTGCGCCAGCACCGGTGGGATGTACCGGAGCTACGCCGTGGTGCAAGGGATTGACCAGTTTTTGCCAGTGGATGTTTACATTTCCGGTTGCCCTCCGCGGCCGGAGGCGGTGTTGGAAGGACTGATGGCGTTGCAGAATCAAATCCAGCAGGAAGCCGCCATCAAAGGAATGAAGTCTCCCGAGCGTTCTGCCTCTCCCTGTCCCCTCATTTCTGTTATCTAAAACAGAATAATTCCTTATT
>JBAXAT010000260.1:0-3564 GCA_037142335.1 Verrucomicrobiota bacterium
ATGCCAACTTTTTGCAGGAGTGGACCAAACACCGGCATATGCAGTTTGACATTGTCCAACACATACCGACCTTTTTTGGTTTTGCCGAATATTTTGACGCCGATTACTAAGCCAACAACTACTCCAACAACCAGTAGCGCCTGATGCTGAATTAAATTACTAACGTCGATCACGAATTGCGTCAGCACCGGCAACGGTGCGCCTTGCAATAGATCGCGAAAAATCTCTTGGAACTTTGGCACAATGACGATCATCAGAAAGGTCATGATCGACATGGCAACAAAGATAACCACCGATGGATACACCATGGCGGCCATAACTTTGTTTTTGATTTTTTGCGCCTTTTCCTGAAAATCAGCCAACCGCGCCAGCGTTACGTCCAACACGCCACCGGCCTCACCGGCGCGCACCATATTGACGAACAGCCGGTTAAAAACTTTTGGATGTTGGGCAAGTGCCTCACTGAAGGTGCTACCACCTTCGACTGTTTCGGCAATTTTTGAAATGATACGGCGGAGCGTCGGGTCTTTTTCTCCTTTGCGCAAGACGTCCATCCCGCGCAGGATTGGCAGACCGGCGTCAATCAGCGTAGCCAACTGGCGAGTGAACGCCGTCAGCACTTTTGACTTCACAGTGTTACCGCCGAAGCTACGCGTCGCCAGTGATTTACGGGTGCTTGTACGGGCCGTCATTTTGGCATCAGCCGGTGACTTGCCGCTCCGTTTATCCTTGCCGGCCTCGCCGATACTCGTTGGGAAATAGCCCATCTCGCGAATACGCCCATGCGCGGCTGCTTGATTCTCAGCTTCCAAGGTGCCGGTCACTTCCTTACCCTTGGGATCCATAGCCACGTATTCAAATTTCGGCATATCTGAAGCTCCTCTGTATAAACTTAGGTATATCTGGTCACTTCTTCTACCGTGGTCTCGCCGTTCAAAATACAACGCAGGCCATCGTCGCGCAACGGTCGCATTCCCAATTCCAATGCCTTGGCACGAATCACACCGGCTGGAGCACGAATATTGATAAGCTCACGTATCGGTTCTGAAACGACGAGTAATTCATATAACCCTTTGCGCCCTTTATAGCCGGTCTCGTTGCATTCCACACAACCCTTGCCATAGTAAAATGGTCGATCTTGTACATCGGCTCGGCTCAGACCAATTTCCGCCAAGACTGCATCGGGTGGTTCGTAGGCGACGCGGCAACGTTTGCAAATAGTACGCACGAGTCGCTGCGCCAGCACCGCTTCAAGCGTCGAGGAAATCAGGAATGGTTCGACGCCCATGTCAATCATGCGGGTAACAGCGCCGGGCGCGTCATTGGTGTGCAGCGTGGTAAACACCAAGTGACCGGTCAGCGATGCGCCAATGGAAATCGTCGCGGTTTCAAGATCGCGCATTTCGCCAACCATGATGATGTCGGGGTCTTGCCGGAGAAATGCACGCAATGCACGGGCAAACGTCATACCGATCGCCTCGTTGACCGGCACCTGCATGATGCCTTCAATGTCGTACTCCACCGGATCCTCAGCGGTGAGTAGCTTCAAATCGATGGTATTGATACGCTTGAGACAAGAGTACAATGTTGTCGTTTTTCCAGAGCCGGTCGGACCGGTAACGATAAAAATCCCATTGGGAATGCGAATCAACTCATTCAGACGCTCTTGCAAGTCAGGCGGCATTCCGAGACTTTCGAGTTCAAGATTGACCACCGTCCGATCCAGCACGCGGAGCACGACTGACTCACCAAATTGCGTCGGTAGAGTTGAGACTCGCAAATCTACTTGCCGTCCCGAGACCGGCAACTGGATGCGACCATCTTGTGGCAATCGCCGTTCGGCAATGTTCAGATTCGACATGACTTTGAGCCGCGAAATTACCGGCACAGCCAAATGTTTTGGCGGCGGTGCCATTTCATAAAGCGCGCCGTCAACACGATACCGGATTTTGAATTCATCCTCAAACGGCTCAAAATGGATGTCGCTGGCACGATCTTGAATCGCTTGGAACAAAATCAGATTCACAAAGCGGACGATTGGCGCCTGACTCGCCAGCTCTTCCAGAGCCGCCAAACCTTGCGCGCCACCTTTTTGCGCAGTGGCGACGATGTCGGAGTCGGCAAGTTGCTTCTCCATGTCCTGCAACACGTCTTTGAGCGATCCACTTTCTTCACTGTAATAACGGGCGATAAAGTTTTCGATTTGCTTCGGCGGCGCAATGGCCAGATGCACATCTTTACCGAGTACAAACGTCAGCTCTTCCGCTAAGTGTGGATTGTACGGGTCAAGCACGGCAACGGTAACAGAGCTGGCGGTTGCAGCAATCGGAACGGCGCCATACATGCGCGCCGCGCTGGAAGGCATTGCGCGTAAAACCGCAGGCGGCAACTCGGTGTTTTCGAGCTGAACGAACTCCAGATTCAGGTGCGAAGCAATGGCTTGCAGCAATTGCTCCTCACTCATCAACCCGAAGTCAACAATGATCTGCGACAATGGCTTACCGGTCCGCTCGTGTTCCTCTTGCATCTCCGCCAACTGGGCGTCGCTGATCAGGCCGCGCTCACGCAGCAATTCATTTAGGATGGCGCCTTCGCTTTCAAACATAAGTTACCGTTTCCGCCCGCCCTGCTCTTCCTGCATTTTCGTCAGAATGGCTTGCGGGTCTTGCGCCTTGGTGATTAAATCGCCATAAGTAATCAAGCCGCGCTCGTAGAGTGACAGCAAATTGGCATCCAATGTTACCATGCCGTACTTCGCGCCAGTCTGAATGTCCGATGTAATCCGAAATGTCTTGTTGTCGCGAATCAGGGCTTGAATGGACGATGTCGAGATCATGATTTCAAAGCAGGCCACACGGCTTTTGCCATTTGGATGAACCAGCAGTAACTGCGAAATCACCGCTTTAATTGACGATGCTAATTGCGTCCGAATTTGCTCTTGTTGACTCGTGGGGAAAGAGTCAACAATCCGATCCACTGTGCGTGCTGCACCGGTCGTATGCAATGTTGCAAACACAAGATGACCGGTTTCCGCTGCTGTAACGGCGGCTTCCATAGTGGGCAAGTCACGCATTTCACCGACAAGAATAACATCGGGGTCTTGCCGGAGGCCGCGGGTAATTGCTTCGGAAAAATCCGGCACATCCACTCCGATCTCGCGTTGGGTCACGATGCTTTTCTTATGCGGGTGGTAGTATTCGATCGGATCCTCGACTGTGATGATATGGGCATCGCGTTCTTCATTAATCACGTTCAACATCGAAGCCAATGTCGTCGTCTTGCCGGAACCGGTCGGGCCAGTCACCAGAATCAGTCCGCGCGGGAGAAACAGCAACTCCTTGATCGACGGCGGCAATCCAATCTTCTCAAGGGTTAACAACTTGTTGGGAATCTGGCGTAGTACCATCCCGATGTGGCCTTTTTCCTTGAAGACGCTAACACGAAACCGGGCCTGATCACCAAAGGCAAAACCAAAGTCCGTACCGCCGCGTTCGCGAACCTTTTGCAGGTGCGCCTCGGAGGTGATGGCTTTCATCAACGTCTCCGTATCTTCCGGTTGCAAGG
>JBAXAT010000261.1:0-3558 GCA_037142335.1 Verrucomicrobiota bacterium
GTCAAGTAACGATTGATCTGAAAGCGCTCTTTAAGGATGCCGGCGTTGAATTTCCACCTGGATCAAGCATTACCTTCAACCAAAAAACCAGCAAGATTATTATCCGCAATACACCAAAAAACATCGAAGCATTCCTGAAAGTTCTCCCCAGCTTTGACGCCGTTCCCACGCAGGTGGAGATCGAGGCTCGGTTTATTGACATCTCGCAAAGCGATCTGGACGAACTCGGCTTTAACTGGCAATTTAGCGGCGGTAGGGCTGTTCCAGGCTTCGGTAATCAATCTGGCTTTTTAAACTACAACGGCCCAAACCAGAATAATCTGCCCACTGCCGGCAGTATGCCAAACGACACTAGCGGTGCGTTGCGCGACAGTAGTAAACTCAGCGGTAACGCGATTGCGGCGGCTTTGGTGGGCGCGAATACATCAGCGGGAGGTAATAAAGTTTTTAATCTTGGCGGCGTGTTTAATGGCGCAACGTTTAACATGATTATCAACGCTCTCTCCCAAAAACAATCCACTGACGTGTTAAACGCCCCGAAAGTCACCACCTTAAGCACTGTGGAGGCCACAGTGAAGGTAGTGCAGTCGTTCATTTATCCCAGCGAATATTCCGAGCCGCAACCTGGTAAGCCACCAATAATAGTAAATGGCGTAGTAACCGATCCAGGAACCGCCGCCACACCCTCTATTCCATCAGGCTTCAAAACCAAAGACGTCGGCGTCATCCTCAGGGTGACCCCCA
The DNA here is from genome assembly GCA_037142335.1 of Verrucomicrobiota bacterium. GTDB lineage: Bacteria > Verrucomicrobiota > Verrucomicrobiia > Palsa-1439 > Palsa-1439 > CAINDI01. The sequence goes on from JBAXAT010000261.1 coordinate 745, forward strand.
CAGTTAGCGCGGATAAGAACACTATTGACTTAATGTTGACACCGGAAGTGACCGAGTTCCTTGGATTTATTGACTACAGCCCTGAAGCTAGAGCTGCTGACGGGCGAGTCGCCATCCCGTTTCCCATTAAGCAACCGCTATTTTCCGAACGTAGCGTGGCTACCAGAGTGGTCATCTGGGATGGCCAGACGGTCGTGCTCGGCGGTCTTATCAAGGAAAACGTTCAGAAAATTGACGACAAAGTTCCATTCCTCGGCGATTTACCACTTATCGGCCGGTTATTTCGCAGCAAAGTCACCAACCGCAGCAAGCAAAATCTGCTGATTTTTGTGACAGCGCGTTTAATCGGTCCGGACGGCAATCCGATTCGCAAAGAAGTTACCCGCGGCGGCCTCCGATAACCGCCTGTCAACTTTTTCGCCACCCAGTGCCGACGGAAAAGTCGTTGAATACGGCAGTTTTCTCCGGTAGGCTACAACCCGGTATGAGTCAGATTCGGCGAGCGCTTATCAGTGTTTCAGACAAGGCAGGTCTGGCCGAGTTCGTGCGCGAACTCCACCAGCTCGGCGTTGAAATCATCTCCACCGGCGGCACAGCACGCGCGGTCAAGGAAATGGGCGTGCCGGTCGTCGAAATCAGCGCTTTCACCGGTTTCCCGGAAATGATGGACGGTCGCGTGAAAACGTTGCACCCCAAAGTCCACGGCGGACTGTTGTTTATTCGAGGAAATGCCGAACACGAAACCGCCGCCAACAAGCATGGCATCCAGCCGATTGATTTGGTCGTCGTGAACCTGTACCCATTCGAGAAAACCGTCGCCCAGCCGAACGTGACACTCCACGATGCGATTGAGAACATCGATATTGGTGGACCGAGCATGTTGCGGAGCGCGGCCAAGAATCACGCGAGCGTGACGGTGGTCGTTGACCCGGCAGACTACGCGCCGGTCATGGCAGAGATAAAAACCAATGGCGGCGCCACGTTACCGGCAACCCGCGCCCGGCTGGCGGTAAAAGTTTTCGCGACCACAAGCAGATACGACAGCGCGATTGCGGCGTTTCTTGGTAAGACCGACGGGCTGCCGGCGACGTTGAATATGTCGCTGCCGAAAGTCCAGGCGCTTCGCTATGGCGAGAACCCGCACCAACAAGCTGCGCTTTACGGCGATTTCGGAAAGTATTTCCAGCAACTTCACGGCAAGGAACTTTCGTATAACAACATTCTCGATCTGACCGCCGCGGCGGAGCTGGTGACGGAATTTGAAGACCCGACTGTCGCAATCATCAAGCACACAAATCCGTGTGGCATTGGCAGCGCGGCGACGTTGCGGCAGGCGTGGGGACTGGCGTACGAGACCGACAAGCAGGCGCCGTTCGGTGGCATCATCGCGGTGAACCGGCCGCTCGACGCAGCGATTGCGGAGTCGATTGCAGAAATTTTCAGCGAAGTCATTGTCGCACCAGAATTCTTACCTGACGCATTGGTAATTTTGCAAAAGAAGAAAAACCTGCGCCTGATCCGGCAACTTGCACCTCCTATAGCCGAGCTGGCGTTGCGGTCGGTGACCGGCGGTGTGCTCGCGCAGGAGCGCGACAGACGACTAGTATCAGCAGCCGATTTGAAAGTGGTCACGAAACGGTCGCCGACACAGGCGGAACGCCACGCGCTGTTGTTTGCGTGGCGCGTAGTAAAGCATGTGAAGAGCAATGCCATCGTATTCGCCACCGCCGATGGCGTAACAGCACACACGCTCGGCATTGGTGCCGGACAGATGAGCCGGGTGGACTCGTCGAAGCTTGCGGTGTGGAAGGCTGGTGAGGCCGGGTTGAGTCTAGCCGGCGGCGTAGTGGCAAGTGATGCCTTTTTCCCTTTTCCAGATGGTGTGCTCGCGGCGGCGGATGCCGGCGCAACAGCAGTAATTCAGCCGGGCGGCAGCGTGCGCGATGCAGAAGTAATTGCGGCGGCAGATGCGCGGAACTTGGCGATGGTGTTTACCGGAATTCGTCACTTCCGTCACTGAACACCACTGGCAGCAGAGCGGTCAATAACTGGACAGACTTATTATGGCAATACAACCGAAAGATATTTCGCCGGCTCCACAACCGGCCACACCGACTGAAACACGGCGAGTCTTTACGCCGGTTGAATGGCTAGTGGCCGGACTGGCATTCGTGGTGTCGGGACTGGTCTATTTTTACTACATGTCACCGGAGGTGACGTTGCAAGATTCCGGTGAGCTGGTAACGGGCGCATTTAATTTTGGCGTGCCGCATCCGCCGGGCTATCCGCTGTGGGCATTCATGGGTTGGCTCTGGCGCTATCTGGTGCCATTTGGCAATCCGGCTTGGCGGATCTGTTTAATGTCGGTGCTGACCGGCGCAACTCTGGTCGGAATTATGACGCTTTTGATGTCGCGTAGTATTTTGATGCTGCTGCGAAATGTGGCGTGGGCGGACAAGATTGAGGAATCGTTAAAGAGTTGGTTATCGCTGACTATCGGTGTGACGGCGGCAATGCTGTTCGCGTTTAATCGCGGCGTGTGGCTTTGGGCTTGCGTGCCTGAGATGCGCGTGCTGAATGTTTTTCTATTCGTGCTTCTTAGTTGCACGTTTTTTGCGTGGATGATGCGGCCGGAGCAGAGCCGGTATCTGTACGCCACGTTGCTGCTGTTGGGGTTTCTGGAATTGCTGCGGGGGGGTTGTGCGGTATGTGGACGCAAATTGGCACGACCGGATGCCTGCAAACCAGGTAAGACCATGGCATCACGGATGCGATTATCGAAAGGGAACTTTCAAGCGGCTGGATTTCCTCTTG
>JBAXAT010000262.1:0-3533 GCA_037142335.1 Verrucomicrobiota bacterium
CCAGCAGCCAATATCCTACCATCACCACTGGACTCGTTTATAGGGGGCAGGTCAATCGAGTTCCGCAGTCGCCACAATGTAAAAAAGAGCCGCAACATCCGCAGGCCAAATTTGATGAGCCTAGCGTGGGACCGGCCGGCCCGGCGCGGACAGTAAAGAAACGGCACTTCGCGAATCTGATAGCCTTGCGCGTACAGCTTGATCAGGATTTCTTCCAATACCTCAAAGTCGCGCGCCGTGATGGCTATTTCGCGCAACGCAACCGCCTGATACAACCGGAACCCGCTCGACATATCCCGGTACGGCAGTGACAATCCGTGCGCAAAAAATTCATTCAGAATCCGGCTTAACAACCAGCGCGACCATGGCATTTCCGCCCGGCCACCCTCCACATAACGCGATGCGATCAGAACCTCTGCTTGGTCGCGCATATTCCAGAGCCGCCGTAAAAATTCCGGCCGATGCGAAAAATCTGCATCCATTGTGGCCAGATACCGGCCACGCGCCGTGGCGAATCCCGCCTTCAGTGCACCGCCATAGCCGGGCTCCGTCTGGTGAACGATACTGGCGTGATGCCTGGTGACAACTGCGACGGTTTCGTCGATCGAACCGCCGTCCACGACAATGATTTCGTAACTTGCGGTGAGTCGCGCGGCCATGTTGTGCAATGCCGGTAGCAACTGGTCCAGATTACTGGCCTCGTTGAGCGCAGGAATAATAATGCTTAGATCCATGAGTGAGCTCACAATGCCGATGTCCTCTGCTGGGAACGTAGCTGCTTCAGATCCGCATCCACCATCAGTCGCACAAGTTGTCGGAAATCAGTGCGAGGTTGCCAACCTAGCGCACTTCGTGCTTTTGTCGGATTCGCCACCAAGCGATTTACCTCTACCGGTCGCATCAACTGCGGATCGGTCCGAACGTGTTTTTCCCAGTCGAGATTTAAATAGTCAAACGCCTCCTGCACAAAGTCGCGCACACTGTGCAATTTCCCGGTGCCAATCACATAATCGTCAGCCTGTGGCTGTTGGAGCATTAACCACATCGCTTCGACGTAATCGCCGGCATAGCCCCAGTCTCGTTCGTTGGCAAGATTCCCCATCGGCAATTCCGTAGTGAGGCCGAGCGCGATCCGCGCCGCCGTGTGGGAGATTTTGCGCGTTACAAACTCCAACCCGCGCCGGGGTGATTCATGATTAAATAAAATTCCCGATACCGCAAATAGCCCGTGGTTCTTACGGTAATTCACAGTCAAATGGTGGCCATACACTTTGGCGGCGCCATAAGGATTGCGCGGGCAAAATGGGGTCAGCTCTGTTTGTGGGGTCTCGCGCGTCGCACCGAACATTTCGCTGGAGGAAGCCTGATAAAACTTAATCTGGGGGTTTATTTTACGGATTGCTTCCAGCAACCGTGCTACGCCTAAACCGGTTATATCGCCGGTTAGCACCGGGGCACTCCAACTCTGCGGCACAAACGACTGCGCTGCGAAGTTGTACACCTCATCCGGTGCGCACTTTTCGACCAAGTCAATCAGCGATTGTTGATCCAACAGATTGCCTGAATGTAGTTGAATCCGGCCTGTAAGATGCGCAATTCGATCCAACGGTTCCACGCCAGCCGGTAGCACCATCCCAGCTACGTGGTAGCCCTTTGCCAATAACCACTCCGCCAGATAGGAGCCATCCTGTCCGGTAATTCCAGTGATTAGTGCCCGCGGCATAATGCGGCCACTCTAGCGATACTTCCGTGTGAAAGCAAGCCGCGCGCAACAGTGTAGCATTGCTGTTGCTGTGCATTCGCAATTCGCTGGACAGTGGTGAACTATTGGACTACGGTGCGCGATTATTGCAGCCTAAGTTGACCTGCCTTCCTGCGGGTCAACGCGGAGGAACCAACTCCCCGGCATTACTGGGGATGGGGCGCAGGGCGGCGGTTGTTTGTCGCCCCGGTCACTTCCAAGACCGAGCCCGGCAGCTAACTTCGTTGGCGATTGGAAGGGCGATCCGCTTGCCCCCGCTTGGGCGGGGCGACCAATGATCTCCCTACTGGCACTCACGTGCCTTGAATTGTAAGTGAAATGGAGTTGGGTAGGTATGACATTGTTGGAACGTTTAAAACGGATGTTATTCGGTGCGCCGCGCGATGTGGAAGACCCGCATATTTTTCACAAACTTTCGCTGGTTGCCTTTTTGGCGTGGGTCGGCCTAGGCGCGGACGGCTTGAGCTCGTCGTCCTATGGTCCCGACGAGGCGTTCCGGGCCTTGATCGACAAGAACGGCCAACCCCACTACTACCTTTGCGTTTTCCTGGCGCTGGCAACAGCGCTAACGGTGTTCATCATCTCGTATACCTACAGCCGGATCATCGAACAATTTCCATCCGGCGGCGGCGGGTACGCAGTGGCAACGAAACTACTTGGCCCACGCGTGGGTGTCGTGTCGGGTTGTGCCCTGCTGGTGGATTATGTGCTGACGATCAGCACGTCCATCGCTTCTGCGGCGGATCAGATCTTTAGTTTCTTGCCGGCCGGGTGGGCCACGTGGCAGATCAAGGTGATACTGGAGGCGACCGTCATCGTGGTGTTATTGGTGATGAACATCCGGGGAGTGAAGGAATCGGTCAGCCTGCTGGTGCCAATTTTTATGGTGTTCGTAATCACGCATTTGATTGTCTTGGGGGCCGGCATCGGAATGCACCTGAACCAGATTCCGGAGGTGGCGCGACAGGTGACTACTGGTGTAAAACAGGATCTCTCGACGATGGGGTTCTTTGCGCTTTTCCTCCTGTTCGCCAAAGCCTACTCGCGCGGGGCCGGCACCTATACCGGCATTGAGGCGGTCTCCAACGGCGTTCAAGTCATGCGCGAGCCGCGGGTGGCCACAGCCAAACGAACCATGGTGTATCTGGCGACATCCCTGGCGGTGACGGCCGGCGGCATTTTGCTCTGCTACCTGTTATTGGGCGTGCATCACGAACCCGGTAAGACGATGAACGCCGTGATGGTGGAGCGGCTCGGATTCGGCATGTGGTTTGTCGTCTTGACTCTAGTAGCCGCTGCGGCGCTCTTGGTGGTCGGTGCGCAAACCGGCTTTATCGACGGGCCGCGCGTGATGGCCAACATGGCCTTGGATTCCTGGTTCCCGCGGCGGTTCGACTCGCTGTCCGAGCGGTTGACGATGCATTATGGCGTCACGCTGATGGCGGTCGCGTCCATTGCCACATTAATTTACACGAAGGGAAACATCTCGGCACTGGTGACGATGTACTCGATCAATGTCTTCGTCACATTTTCAATCAGCCAAACGGGCATGTGCCGGTTTTGGATCACGGAGCGCAAGAAACATCCACGTTGGAAGCGCGACTTGCTTATTCACGGTGTCGGCTTGGTGCTCTGTTTGTCAATCTTGATCCTGGTCGTGGCGGAAAAATTCACTGAGGGTGGCTGGATGACGGTCGTCGTCACCTCGGGGCTGGTCGTGCTGTGCGGACTGATTCGCCGGCATTACCGGACCGTCGCAGCCAAGATGGAA
>JBAXAT010000263.1:0-3531 GCA_037142335.1 Verrucomicrobiota bacterium
AACCGGTTAAATGGTTCGTAGGAATTCGGCTAGCTCCAACGCTGCCGGACTCTTGGCAGTGCGGACGTAGTAGCCAGAATTGCCGACGCCGGTTTGCAGTTCGGTTTCGTTGTCAGCGCCGATTAGTTTGCCGAGGCAGAAACCGGCATTGAAATGATCGCCGGCCCCGGTGCTGATAAGTGGTTTCTCGACGAACGGACCGGCAACTTTGGCCACGCCGTCTTTCGAGGCTGCGACCGCGTAGGCGCGCGGGTGGACGACGACGCCGGCAATGTTAAGTTTGCCTTGGATAAACTTCGCAACCGCTTCGATGGCGGCTTCGCCATCGCGCGCGCCCCGGTAATCCAGCACGCCGGCGACTTCAAAGGATTCTTTCTCGTTCAAGCCGAGGTAGGTCTCGAAGTGGTTCTGGAATTTCGCGATCAAATCGAGCGCGCGCCGGATGTCTTGCCGGTCGCGCGATTCCGGGTCGGCGAGGTCGAAGAAGAACGTGTGCCGCGCCGTGAGCTTCGGGCAAATCTCGTCGAGCACGTGTTGCCAGATGTCGCTCATTGCCGGTGTCATCGTCCAGTTTTGCAGGCCGATAAGCGCGGAGTTGGTAAAGAGCGCTTGGAGCCGGTCGCGGCCGGTTCGGTCGACTAGATTTTGCCAGTTCACATCGAGCATGGTCTTGCGTTTGCCGAGCATGAGCTTGCCGTCGTTGAATTCCAGCGCGTCGGTATAGGCTGGTTCGGCGATGGAAATAACAGTGGCACGCTTGGTGAGTTCCTCGAACGCCGGATGGACATGCGGATAGCCGAGGTTGCCGATGTAGGTTGTGGGCGTGCCCAAGGCGGCCATCGCGTTGGCCATGATCGGGCCATTGCCGCCGAGTTTGACGCGCTCAACCCACATTTCGATGTTCGTGCTCATGCCGGCGGCGCGCGCAAGCCGGTCAGCGAGGACGCTAATCGTCGGCATTGTCGTGAATTTCGTCGAGGATTCACGCTTGTCCACGACGCGAATGATGGAATCCACAAAGCCATCCAAACCGATGGTGACCGGCAGTTTTGGCAGAGAATCCACTTTGCTCGATAGTAAAGCAGCGGCACGTTTGGCAAGTTTGGTTTGGCTCACGCGGCTTCTCTAACAAGAATTACCGACGCGCTCAACTTCTTTTGCACGGCGCGGTCTTGACGTTTGCGCCGGCATGGTTAGAGTTCAGGCAGGCATGAAGAAGCTTTCCATCGGCCAACGCGCACCCGACTTTAACCTGATGGGCGTGGACGGTCACGATTATGCCCTCGCATTGTTTTCGAACAAGCGCGTAATCGTTGTCGTCTTCACTTGCAACCATTGCCCATATGCGCAAGCCTATGCTAACCGGCTCATCGCCATCCAGCACGACTACGCCGACCAAGCCGTCCAGTTCATCGCCATCAATCCCAATGATTCTGCCGGTTATCCTGAAGACAGCTTTGACAGCATGATTACCCACGCCAAACATCACCAGTTTAACTTCCCCTACCTGCGCGACGAGACCCAGCGCGTCGCTCACGCCTACGGTGCCGAGTACACGCCCGAAGCGTACGTCCTTGATTCCAAATTCAATGTCCGTTATATCGGTCGCGTGGATGACAACTGGCAACATCCTGAAAAAGCCCAATCCCATGATTTACACGATGCCATCGCCGCCGTGTTGGCCGGTCGGCTTGTTGAAAACCCGGTCACCCACGCCATCGGCTGCACCATCAAGTGGAAACTCTGAACCGCCGGCATGGGCAAACGTCTCCTCAATCTGTTGACCAATTTCGCAATTGACGTCCTCGCGCTCGTCATCGTCGATCTCCTATTCGCCGGCATCACGCTCGACACTTGGCAAGCCGTTGTGGGCGGCGCAATCCTACTTGCACTCGTCAACGCCTACCTCCGCCCGTTCATTCTTCTGCTCACGCTACCGTTCAACATCCTCTCGCTCGGACTCTTCACCTTCGTCATCAATGCCACAATGTTGAAAGTCGTGAGCTGGCTCCTACCGGGCTTCCACGTGACCGGCTTCTGGACGGCCGTCGGGGCCGCGCTGGTCATCAGTTTCGTCAGCTTCATTCTCCACCGGCTCCTCAAACCCACCAACAACTTCCGCGTCACCGTGATCCGTGACTGACAAACGTTTCGCCGCCATCATCTTTGACATGGACGGCGTGCTGATTGACAGCGAACCGCTCCACGCGCAGGCATGGGAAGCGCTCTTTGCCGACATCGGTCTTGCGCGCACCCACGGGATGAATTACCGAAATTACATCGGCATCGCCGACAGCATTTTCCTCCGCGATTTCCTCGCCAAACACCACCGGTCCGAATCGCCCGCCGAACTCCATTACCGGAAACTCCAGCATCTCTACCGGCTCATCCGCCAACACCGCCCGATTGACCCACAACTTCCCGAACTCATTCCGGCGTTAGCCCGGCACTACCCGCTCGCCATCGCCTCAAGTTCCCGGCAAGAAGTCATCAACGTCGTCCTCGAAGTTGCCGGTCTCACGCAATATTTTAAAGTCACCATCGGCGGCGACGCCGTTCAACAGCTCAAACCCCACCCCGAAGTTTACCTTACCGCCGCCCGCCGGCTCGGCCTCCCGCCCGGTAACTGTTGCGCCATTGAAGACAGCCCACCCGGCATTGCCGCCGCCAAAACTGCCGGCATGACCGTCATTGGCATCACCACCGGCCAAACCCCCGCCCAACTACGGCAAGCCGACCACATCGTTGCCGACTTCACCGCCATCCGCCGGTTACTTCTCTGATTATTGCGACACTTCGATGCGGAGCATGACCTCGTTGCGACGCAGGAACGACGGCGTCCACGGCGGGTCAAAATACCCATAAACCGGTGCTGATGCCGCCCGCAACCCTTGGTCTGCCATCCACGCTCGCAGCCGGCGCACCGTCGCGGACTCATTCTGCGCGTTGCGCCCGCCGCTGAACCGTAATACGGCAAACCGGCCCGGTTCCAGTTCCCGCACCGTCACACCGGCATCCGCGGGTTTGGGAACTTGGGCAGGCTTCAAATTCACGGGCATCACAAACGCCATGGTGGCGTTTGAGTCGCTGCCGGACATGAATACCGGTGTCGTCATGGCGATTTTCTGTTGGGACTGATTCTGGCCGGTAATGAATCGGAACAATCGCCTAAAGCCATTGTCCGCCCCAGTCCCGCTGCGCAGCATGGAAGTTTCCACCACCGTCAGTGACGGGTAATCACGCAACTCGAACTTGCTGTCGGCGCGCACCACCTTGTAAGGGGCGGACGCATAACCGGCCCGTGTCGCTTGGCACCCCACCACCACCACACCGACTGCCACCGCCAGAATGACCAACAAAATAATCATCATTTTCACTTTCACATTGTAACCACACCTTTGCATTTTACAACTCACCATCGAAAGCTAGATGCAGCCGTCCGTTAGTTGCGGGGCTTGCTGTGGGCGACCGGATTTGCTACGGTGCCGGCACGATGAATGTCCGTGTTCGCTTTGCCCCCAGTCCGACCGG